>DAOVFI010000251.1 GCA_030673005.1 Planctomycetales bacterium | reverse complement strand
AGCGTGTAGTTTTGATCAAGGGTATTCCGATCTACGGATTTCTGATTACTTGTCCTGTTCTTTCGCCTTTTGCGCGTTTGCGATTATCTGCTGCTGGACGTTTCCGGGGACCGGGTCGTAGTGGCTGAACTCCATTGTGTATGAGCCTTGCCCGCCGGTAACGGAGCGGAGTTGGCTGTTGTACTGGACGACTTCGGCCAGTGGGGCCTGTGCGCTGATGGAGACGATGCCGCCCGGCAGCATGTCCTGTCCGAGTATCCTGCCTCTCCGACCCGACAGGTCGCCGGCGATGTCGCCCATGAACTGGCTCGGGACGGTTATTTCCATAGTAACGATCGGTTCAAGCAGAACGGCCTTCGCCTTTTGAATCGCGTCGATGAAGGCGAACTTGCCGGCGGTGCGGAAGGCGACCTCCTTGGAATCAACGGGGTGATGCTTTCCGTCGGTGATGATTACCTTCAGGTCCTGCATAGCAAATCCGGCGACCGCCCCGGTGGCGACCACGTCGCGGACGCCCTTCTCGATGGCCGGCAGGTACTGACGCGGAATGGACTCGCCGAACAGTTCCTGGGCGAACTCGAAACCGCTTCCCTGTTCGAGCGGCTCGACGCGGAGATAGACCTCGCCGAACTGACCGGCCCCGCCCGTCTGCTTCTTGTGGCGGTAATGCCCGTCGGCCTTGGTGGTAATCGACTCGCGATACGGAATTTTCGGCGTTCTGGTCTCGACTTCGAGGTTGAACCTGTCGGACATCTTCTTGAGCATCATTCTCAGGTGCAAATCCCCGATGCCGGAGATGACCGTCTCGTTAGTCTGGTTGTCGCGGACGACGCGGAAGGTAATATCCTCTTCGGCAAGGCGGGACAGCGCTTCGGATATCTTCCCTTCGTCGCCCCTGCTTTTGGGCGTAACGGCCAGGGAATACATCGGCGTCGGCGCAGGCGGTATCGAGCCGAACATCGGGTTCGACTCGGCGTGGAGAATGTCTCCGGTGCGGATTTCCTCGATCTTCGCCAGCGCGACTATGTCGCCGGCGACGGCGGAATCCGCCTCGACGGTTTCATGACCCTGTATCTTCAGGACGTGCCCGGCCTTGAGGTGCTTCCGCTCGTCGCGGAGCGAGAACGTGCTGTCGCCGGTCATCGTTCCCTGGAGGATTCTTATCCATGAGAGTTTCCCGACGAACGGGTCGGCGGTGATCCGGAACGCCTGTGCGATCAGCGGTTTATCGGTGTCGGCGGCGATCTCGACGTCCTCGGCGTCGTCGGCCTCGCCCGAGCGTATCCGCCGGCCCGCCGCGTCGGCAGGCGAAGGGAAGAAATTCGCTATCGCATCGGCAAGTTCCGCCATGCCCACCTGCTCGCGGGCGGCGGTGAAGAACACCGGAACGACCGTCCCGGAGATCATCGCTCCGGCGAACGCGCCGCCGAGTTTGTCGGCGGGGATTTCCTCGCCGCCCAGGTACGCCTCCATCATTTCCTCGTCGGCCTCGATGATGGATTCGACCAGTTGCGTGTGCGTCTCGCCGACGTCGCCGAAGTCGGACGAACCGGAATCGTCGCTGAAGCAGTCGATGACCTTTTTCCCGCCGTCGGCCGGAAGGTTCACGCACTTGAGAGCCGGGCCGAACGTCTCGACAAGTGCGCCCAGCAGGCCCGGAAGGTCGATGTTCTCGGCGTCGATCTTGTTAATCACAACGGCCCGCGCCAGGCCGGCCTCGCCGGCGGCGTTGAACAGTTTGCGGGTGTTGACCTCGATACCGGCCGGCGCCGAGACCACGATAACGGCCGTATCCGTCCCGCCCAGAGCCGATATCGCACCGCCTATAAAGTCAGGGTAACCCGGCGCGTCGATAAGGTTTATCGTCTTTGAGTCGTGGTCGAAATGCGCCATCGCCGGATCGACCGAATGCTTCGACTGCTTTTCCAGGTCGGTGTGGTCCATCACGGTCGTACCGTCTTCGATGGAGCCGAACCGGTTGGTCACGCCGGCCTTGTGAAGCATGGCCTCGGCAAGAATGGTCTTGCCCGCACCGCCGTGACCGAGAAGTGCGATATTGCGAATCTCCTGTGGTTTTCGTGCTGACATAGGTATCTCCATGGAATTATATACCCGCCCGGGGAGGTCAATTATCACTCCGTACGACGGGCGCCAAACAAGCCTTGTTAGTATAGCCTTCGCCGCCGTTTCAGCAAGGAAAATCTCGTCCAGGGGAAATAGGGGACGCTAACCTGATTCCGATTGACAAACTGCCGATTGAGCTGATAATTGATCGTAACGATAGGGAGAGAAGGCGAAAATAGGTTAGCGTCCCCTATTTCCCGAAGATGCTTTGACGAAAACCGAAAACGAGTTTGAGAAAAAGGAAATACCATGAAACTCCAGGTGATTTGTGACAACGAGACTGCCGTCGAAGGATTCAAGCCCGCATGGGGCTTTGCCTGCATGATCGGCGAAGACCTGCTGTTCGACACGGGAGAAAGCGACGCGATACTGTTCCACAATCTGGAGCAGGCGGGGGTGAATCCGGAAAATCTCAAGATGGTGGTGGTCTCTCACGGAGACGGGGATCATACCGGCGGGCTGGTGGCGTTAATGGAGCGAAATCCCTCGATTAAGGTGGTGCTGCACACTGTCTTCCCGCCCGACATCATCACGCATATACGCAACTGCGGCGCCGACCTGACGTGGCCGGAGACCTTTACCGAACTGTCGGATGGGATTTTCACAACCGGGCCTTATCCCACGCGAGAACAGGCTTTGGTGATCCGCTCCAAAGCCGGGCTTGTCGTCGTAACTGGCTGTGCCCATCCGGACATCGTGGAGATACTCCGCAACATACACGACAATATGGAAGGACCGATAGACCTGGTGTTCGGCGGTTTCCACTTACTGGATCAATCTAAAGACGAAACGCTCAAGACCATAGAGGCCTTCCGCGGTTTCGGCGTCAGGCGGGCCGGAGCGTGCCATTGCACAGGCCCCAAGGCCATCCAAATATTCAGGGAACAGTACGCCGATGATTTCCTCGAAATAGGCGCGGGAACCGTGATAGAAATAGATACATAAGGGAGATTTCCTTTGGAACTCAAAGTCCTTTACGACGACAGAAGCCTGGCCGAGGACATAGTCACCGGTTGGGGTTTTGCATGCATGGCTGGCGATGACACGCTATTCAACACCGGCGAAAATGCGCCTTTGCTGCTGGATAATATGAGCAGGATGGGCGCCGACCCGGCAGCGTTGGCCTCAGTGGTAGTATCACATGCGGATGTAAAGAGCGCCGGGGCGCTGCTTGGGATGTTGGACGAAACCCCTTCAGCCAGGGTCTATCTGCACTCGAAATTCCCGCAGCCATTCATTGCCAACGTACGCCGGAAGGTTGGCGACCGACTTGTGATGGTCGATGAGTTCACCGAATTGTCGGACGGTATTTACGCGACTGGGCCTTATCCGACGCGCGAGCAGGCGCTGGTGATTCGCCGCCCTGCGGGGTTGGTCGTTCTGACCGGCTGCGCCCAGCCAAGCGCAGCGGATATACTCGGTAACATCCGGGAACATCTGGACGAGCCGATTGACCTGGTAGTCGGCGGGCTTCATCTTTTCGGCCGGATGGAAGACGACGTGCTCGATGTGATAAAGTCGTTTCGCCGCCTGGGCGTGAAGCGCGTCGGGCTGTGCTATTGCACGGGCGAAGAGGCACAGCGGATGTTCAGGGACGAATACAGGGACGACTTCATCGAGGCCGGAGCGGGTCTTACGCTCCAGGTCTGAAGACCTCACTTTCAACACAGCCCCCCGTTGCGCCTGCCGGATTTCGTTGTAGGGTGTGCAGGTTCTGTTACCTGCACACCCTACGCTTATCCGAAAACGCTTGCATTTACCCGTGTGTGTGATATACTGCCGTTTCGATTATGAGATTAACCTGGACAACCGGCATGGCTTCTTTTCGCCTGCTCTTTGCGAGCATGCTCAGGACGCTGCGCGCCGTGAATTGGCCTCTATCCAGGACCTAGGCAAGTCCACCGCCATACCCGGCGCTCCCGCCGGGAAAGCGGCTTAAGACTCTCCCAGCCAAACCACTCGGTAATCCATCCGAGAGAAGTCGGAGTATCCCATGCAACGAAAGAACATCCGAAATGTAGCCATCATCGCCCACGTGGATCACGGTAAAACCACGCTGGTCGATCAGTTGCTTCGCCAGAGCGGTCAATTCCGCCGGGGCGAACTGACCGGGGATTGCATCCTCGATTCCGACCCGCTCGAACGCGAACGCGGGATTACCATCCTCTCGAAGAACTGCGCGATTGACTACAGCGACAGGA
>DAOVFI010000007.1 GCA_030673005.1 Planctomycetales bacterium | reverse complement strand
GAGGGGCTGCGACACAGGAAAAAGTGAACAAGTGTGATTCTTCAGAACGCTTCCGTCTCCGCTTCGCTCTCGTCTCGGCGAAGCGAGCCGTAGCCGGGTCACCGAGACAAGTCGCCGTGGCGAGCCGGCAACGATGCTTCTATTATGCGGTGCAGCCGTATCAACTCCTTGGCTTTTGACAGATACACGTCTTACTCTTCCCGCAAAAGCACCTGCTTGCCTGCGGAAGGTAAGCGGGTTTGACCGCTTGATTGGCCCTTACGCCTGCGATTCAGCGAGCAGTCTGCCGTTCAGTCCGTAATGGGTGACGCCCTCGATGTGGACGCGAACTACTTGTCCCCAGAGGTTTTTGCCTTCGTGATTTGGCGGGAAGGTTGTCTCGATGTATCTGTCCGTCAGGCCTCGGGCGCAGCCGGGCGGGGTTTTGGTGTTTGGTTTTTCTACGAGGACCTCGACGGTTCGGTCTATGAATCGGCGCCGAAAGTTTTCGACCATTTCCCGTCCAAGTTCGGCAAGTTGCGCATGGCGGGTCTTGACGGTCTCCGGCGGGGCCGCCTCGGTTCGCCAGGTCCATGCGGCAGTGCCCGGGCGGGGCGAATATGGGAAAATATGAATTCTGCTGAAACCGGCCTGACGAGCCACTCTGAGCGTGGCGGCGAAATCGTCTTCGGTCTCGCCGGGAAAGCCGACCACGATGTCGGTGGTGATGGCAGGTTCGTCGAGGGTTTCCCGTACGCGCCTGACGGCATTGAGGAACTGGTCGGCATCGTACTGCCGGTTCATCCGTTTCAGGATGCGGTTCGAGCCGGACTGTAGCGGCAGGTGCAGGTGCGGCGCGACGGCAGGGCGATCGCTGAAAATTTTCAGCAGTTCGTCGGTAACGTCGCCGGGTTCGAGGCTGCTGAGCCGGACGCGCCACAGCCCCGGCGTTTCGGCCACCCGTCGGAGCAGTTCCGGCAGGGCGTCCGGGCCGGTCCACTTTCGCCGGACGGCGGTCGTCCGGCCAAACGCGCCGAGAAAAACGCCGCAAAGCACAACCTCCCTGTGCCCGTTGGCGACCAGGCCGGCGACCTCGCTTATAATCTCATCAGCAGAGCGGGACCAGACGCGCGATCGCAGATGCGGGATGATGCAATACGTGCAGAATGCGTCGCAGCCGTCCTGGACCTTCACGAATGCCCGCTGGTGTCCGGTAAAAATTTCAATCGGGGGAAAGCCCTCCGATGAGCGAAGCGAATCGGTGGGAATTGTAGAATTATCCGCACGATTCGCTTCGCTCATCATGCGGCTTCGGGTCTTGTCATGGAAGACTGAAAGGCATTGAAAATTTTTCTTGACATCGCCCTGGCGGGATGGTTCTATAGGGTCAGGTTCGAAGAGATCCTCGACCGGGTGTTGATACGGACATGCCCTCATACGTCTTTCATTCCTGGCAGGCCCGGTCGGTTCAAGCCTTAGGCTTTTTTCTCGACCGTAGTCGCATGAGCGTGGATTTTCCGTGGAGATTGATTGCTTCAGCAGTGATGAGGCACAGAGTCGGAGCCGTTCGGCGGCGTCGTCACGATGTCCGATGATGTGGATTTTTCCGCGGGTCCCGGCCTGGGTTGCCGCCTGCCGCAGGACCTGACCGTCGGCTGTTGCATAGCAGCCGAGAATGACGACATCGGCGTAAGGGTGCCGCCGGACGGCTTTCCGAACGGCGCGACGACTTTTGCCGGCGGCTGATGACGTAACGCAGCAGGTATTAATAATGATAAGGTCAACCCGACATGCCGGACCGGAGGGGTCAGCGACGGACTCGATAAGCCCAAACCGGCGCAGCAGCGCCGCCGCGGCCTGCGTCTCGTACTGGTTGACCTTGCAGCCTATTGTGGTTGCAGTAAAACGGTGCATAATAAGCCTCACCGATTACCCGCACGGCGGATATATTAAACTTGACGCCGCCGCGACGGTTACAGACTATACTATAGAAGAAGAATCGCGAATAAAACCTGTAGCCTGTTGGATACAATCATCAGTTTAGACGCCGCCGGATTTCGGTGAGCACAGTCGAACCGTACGGCGGGCATGCCGCAGCGGCGACGGCTAAACGGTAAGAGGGTAGAACCATGGCTTCGACTGAAACCGTTTGGGGCATCGACATCGGGCAGTGTGCGCTGAAAGCCTTGAAACTCAGCAGCAACCAGGGGGAGATTCGACTCGAAGCATTCGAGTTGATAGAACATCCCGGGATACTCAACCAGGTCGAAGCCGACCGTGACCAGCTCGTTCGTAACGCCCTTGAGCAGTTCCTCCAGCGCAATGATGTTACCGGTTCGACGGTTGTGGTTTCGGCGCCGGGCCAGTCGGGCTTCACTCGATTTGTAAAACTCCCGCCGGTTGAAGAAAAGCAGGTGCCGGAGATTGTCCGGTTCGAGGCGGAGCAGCAGATTCCCTTCAATATCGACGAGGTTATCTGGCGATGGCAGTCGTTCAGGGACCCCGACTCGCCCGACAGAGAGGTCGGTATTTTTGCGATGAAGCGGTCGGACGTGTGGGACGTCATCGGTCGTTTCGCAGATATGGAAGTAACGGTGGACGTCGTCCAGATGGCGCCGCTGGCGCTTTACAACTTCTTGGACTTCGACGGGCAGGTTGCCGAGAACGGTGCGACGCTGCTGATGGACGTCGGGACCGACAAGACCGACCTGGTCGTATCCGACGGCGTCCGGATTTGGACTCGAACGTTGCAGTTGGGCGGGAACAACTTCACCGAGGCGCTTGTCAAGGCGTTCAAACTGAATTTCAACAAGGCCGAGAAGCTGAAACGCACCGCCGCCACCAGCAAGTACGCCCGCCAGATATTCCAGGCGATGAGGCCGGTCTTTGCCGAACTGGTCCAGGAAGTCCAGCGGTCCATCGGATATTACACCTCGCTGCACAGGGAAAGCAGGTTTCGCAGTGTCCTGGGTCTCGGCAACGGTTTCCGCCTGCCCGGGCTTCAGAAATACCTGGAGCAGAACCTGGGCATCCCGGTCGTCCGTGTGGACGGATTCGAGAGGCTCTCGCCGACCCCGACGGTCAACGCTCCGGCATTTACGGAAAACATCCTGTCGTTCGGGGTGGCGTATGGTCTGGCGCTTCAGGGGCTGGGAGTAACCAGGATTCACACCAACCTGCTGCCGTCGGAGAACGTGCGTCGGCGCAGGTGGGCGAGTAAGCGACCGGCGTTCGCCGCCGCTGCGGTAATATTCCTGGTGGTCGCAGCGATCGGTTACGGCCGGGCAAGATATGACAGGAAGATGCTCGAACCTGAAAACATGCCTGGAATGCGAGCGGCCAGGGAAAAAATGGCAAAGTACGATAGAATACGCAACGACTTCAATAAGGTCAGGGGGCGCCACAAGGACAAGGAAAAACTGATCGGACAAAACGAGCAGATGATGGCGTACAGGGACTTCTGGCCGACGGTGCAATACATTATCAGCGAGTCCATCCGGCAGGTTGCGACCGACCAGGAGAAAATGAATGAAAAAAACATCGAGCAACTTAAAAAGGAACAGCGTTCCGACCGGAATGTCATAATCATTGATTCTCTGCAACCTCATTACAAGCCTGACATTTCGGGAATTAAAGATGAGGACGTTCGCACAAGTTACAGCGGTGCGCTCAAAAGCACAGCCGGGGGGGCCGGGTCTGTCGTGAGGCGCGGCGGACCTGTCCGCCGGAGTGAAGGCCGGGGGGAGCACGGGCGCGACTTCCCGATGTCAGAGAGAAGAGAATTTCAGCATCCGGGTCTTGGCCCCGGCGCTGAGGCCCAAACGCAGGCCCCGACGCAGGCCCATCGCGGGTTCGTCTTGTATCTGGAAGGTTCCACCCCCCGGCGAGGCAGGGAGGCAAGGCTGTTTATCAGCGACTTTAAGGACAAATTCAGCGAATTGGCGGCAGCGTATTTCCCCTCGCTTGAGGTAACCGCCAAAGCGGTTGTCAGCGTAGTCGAGGGTAGCGGATCCGCGCCGCTTCCGGGCAGGGGCGGAGAGAGGCGGGAAATTCACGAGAGACGTGAGATTCGAAGTGGTCGTGAAGGCGGGGATATGAGCAGAGTGCCCAAAGGCGCCGGAAACGACCCCGGAAGCATCGACCCGCTGACGGGCGAACCTGACGGAGCGGATACCAGGTTCGTAGTAGGATGGTCCATTAAAATTGTCGGTGACGGGCTGCCCGAAAAACCGAAAAAGCAGGCGCCCGCCGGGACAGGAGGTGAACGATGAATTTCCTGAAGGAGAACTTGTTCCTGACGGTTACGGTGGCGATAGTTATCGTCGGTGTCTCCCTGGCGGTAGTCCTGAAGCATTCTGAAGACAGCAAGGCCGACGAGTATGCAGAGAAATGTGCGAAGTTGGGCGGCCAGATCGTCTCTTTAGCCTCCGGCGGCATTAACGAGGACAGAAAAGACGCTGCCGAACGGCACGTCAGGAAGATGGGGTTTGTCGCCGGTGAGATTAAAGAGGACTCTGTCCGAAGAAGCCGCAGCGGTTACCAGGTGATGAGATTTCAAATCGGCGAAAAGGAGATACCCGCTTTTCCGGTCGAACTTTTCAAGGATCGCGAAAGGCTGCACTGGCTGGTTAGCGGTCAGTATGGTCAACAGGTTGGAGCGTTGTTGAAATTACTCAAGCCGACCGTCCCGCCCGGGGATACGGAGATAGCTCTGGAGGCCGACAGGATTCGCGCTCAGGAATCGCCGCGGGAGAAAACGGACAAGACGGGCAGTCCCGCTTTGCCGACCGGCGCCGTCAGGCCGACTGAACCCCGCAGGCGGACGGAGGACGGGCGAATTCCGTTCGGTCGGAGCGAATCTCGCGGCTTCGGGGCGTCCGAAGTACGCCGCCCGGAGGTCAGAAGGGGCTCGAATCTGACCGGGGCCGACGGCGGGCCGACGATAGAAGGACGGGCCATGGAAAGTGTCGTCCTGAGAAGGTCGAATCAGGGATGGATCTACGCCGACAGGAATTCCATGTTCAAGGCGAGCGGTCCCGATAGTACGCATTATAATGAAGTAAAACTCTGGTTCAGGCAGGTCAGCCTGTGGATACAACAGGACATTATCGAGACGATAATACTGACAAACAAGCAGGTCCGGCCCGAATCCGGCTCCGGGGGCAATGAGGGAGTATCGGCCTCAGCGGTCAAGCGGCTTATGGGTATTGATATTTACGGGTACGTGCTCGGGCAGACCTCGTCCGCCGGCGAATTCGGGCGAGGAGACGCCTTCGGGCAGCCCGCCGCGCCGGCATCCATGGATGTATCTCTTATGTACCTGAACCCGGAAGAAGGAACATCCTCGCCGGATGTACCCAAGCTGACACAGCACGCCTGCAACAAACTCTACGACGTTGTGCATTATAAATTCACCGTCGTGATGCCCATGAAACACCTGCACAGGCTCCAGAAGAACCTGTGCAAACGGAATTATCACACCATCCTGCTTGTTAAAGTCGGAAGGTCTGCCGGTTCGACGGGCCAGACCCATCATCGGGGAGGGGAAGCGTCCGGCTCGAAACAGCAGCCCGGCGGCCTGTTCTACTACGGTCCGGATTCGGTCAGGGAAGTAGAGATTACCGCTCAACTGCTGATGCTGGCGGACTGGACCCGTGGCCGGTGGAACCAGCAGGCGAAAGACTGGGATGAGAATTATCCGCCGTTGATGCCGGTTGACTTCCTGAAACTGATGAGCCAGAAGGACCCCGGCGTACTGCGTCCGGAGGACACAAAGAGACTGCCGGCGACAGACGCACCCGTCGGCGGCGTTTTCGGTTCGGAGTTTAAAAGACGAGGCCCGAGTTAGGGCTTATCCGAGTTGTGCCGTTACCGAACGGTGAGCGCAACCGGACGAAAGCAAAGCAAGAGGGATGACGAGAAAAGGGAGATGCGATCATGGCTATGAAAGAAGATGCCGGATTCATTGAACAGCATGTGGAAAAAATCGTCCTGGGCATTGCGGCGGCGTTCCTGATCTTCGCCGGTGTGTACTGGGGTCTGTCCAGCCCGCGTGAGGTTGATCTGAAAGTCAAGGCGCCCATCCGTATGTCCCAAAAGACCTTCAAACCCGGCGAGGTTGACAAAACTTTGAAAGAAATGGCGGAGAAACTGGACAGCAGGATGAAAACCGTCGTTGTAAAGCAGGAGCGTGTAGAAAATTACAGGGACCGGTTGAAGGGGATTTTCAATAATCCCGATAAGGTCCTGCGGGAATACAATAATGACGTCAGGCCCCAGATCGCCGGGAAGGAGATCGAGTCATCCTCGTGGGGACAGGGGCGCAAATCCCTGAAACCGGAAAAGGTGAAAAAGGCCGATCACAAGCCGATCAGGTTGGCCGATCTGTTTCCGCTTCCGAAGCCCGAGCGGCCGTTGGTGCTGATTAACAGTGAAGTTCAGCTCGTACCCCGCCCGGGTACAGGTCCGGCCGTCCAGCCGGTCCGGGCAGTACGACCCGCACCCATAAGGCGCGAGCGCGAGAGAACGGAGGGTAGGCGTCCCAGTGAGGTTCACGAGTATAGAAGGACCGAGGGCAGGACCGAAGGCAGGCGTCCCAGTGAGGTTCGCGAGCATAGAAGGACTGAAGGCAGGACCGAAGGCAGACGTCCCAGTGAGGTTCGCGAGCATAGAAGGACCGAAGGCAGGACCGAAGGCAGACGTCCCAGTGAGGTTCGCGAGTATAGAAGGACCGAAGGCAGGACCGAGGGCAGGACTGAACGTAGAACCAGGCCGAGGGTAGCTCGCGACAGGGAAGGGAGAACAGGACCCCGCCGGGACGGAGTGGCCGCCCTGTCGGCTAATTTCGAATGCAAGGAAGTAGATGTGATTCACGGCGTGGCGGTCCTTGAGATAAATACAATTCGCGATGGATGGAAGAAGGCGATGGAAAAGACGTACGCGCCGGCCAGGCTCGTCTTCCTTGCAGTTGAGGTGCAGCGGCGCCACTGTCTTCCGAACGGAACCTGGAGCGAGCCTGAGAATATATCCCCGTTCGTTTTGCCGGGTACTGCGCCGTTGCCGATTATACCGAAGCCTGACGGAAAAAACTTCCAGGAAGTCCGCAAAAAGGCTGCGGAACTGGCTTGGATTGAGAATAAGGAAAAAATTCTCGAACCACCTTATTATAACATCATCTGGCCGAATCGCCGGCCGGGCACGTGGCAGATCGTCGGTCATAAAGCTCCCACTCGTGTATGCGACCTTTTGCCGAAACCCGAAGTGGAGCCGAAAACCGGCACGGACGAGCGTTTGCCGGGAGAATCGGATCGCCGACTGGAGGAGGAAAGACGCCGAAAAACGATAGAGCAGGAAAAGAAGCGCCGTCTGGCGGAAAAGGAGAGGATTCGGCGCGCGAATGAAAAGAGACGTCTGGAGGAGGAACGAAAGCGGTCTAGTCGCTTGTCCGAACGCCGTCCTGAGCGTCGGACCGAACGCAGTCCTGAACGTCGGTCCGAACGTCGGTCCGAACGCCGACCTGAGCGACATAAGGGCCGGACGGAAGGCCCCAGGCGCCCTTCGGGGATAGACAGGGACAGGCGTCCCGTTCCGGGCCGGACTCCACGGGCAGACCGACCCGCACCGGCTGTACTGGAAGCGCCCGCACTCGTGTCGATTCCTCTGCTGGAGAAGCAATTGAGCAATCCCGCCGGTATCGTGGAGGTGTGGTTTCACGATACGAATCTGGAAGAGGGGATGACATACAGTTATCGTCTCCGCGTAGTCTTGGTCAATCCGCTTCTGGGGTGGAGTTCCGACGTAATCGACAAGGACGAGGCGAAGGTTATTGCGCTCAAAACGCCGTGGTCGGACTGGTCCGGTCAGGTGGACGTGAGGCGCCCGACAGAGTTCTTCGTGGTGGGCTACGCCAAGCAGATGAAGACGGTTGAGATTGAAGTCTTCACCCAGCAGTGGGGCCAGCGCATCAAGCATCGTTTCAAGATTCACAAAGGCGAACCCATCGGCGGGGACGTCGCAAAAGAACTGGTTCAGCTGGACAGCGGCGAAGTCCAGAGTAAGGTTGTGAGTTTCAAGACCGGCGCTATTGCCGTGGACTTCGACTTCGGAAAAAAAGTGCGGGTAAAAGGGATGAATTATTCTCCCAGTACGATGGAACTGCTTTACCTGGATGCGCAAGGGAAACTTTGTACTCGTACGGAAATCGAGGACATGAAATCGCCGCGATATAATAAACTCCGGCTTGAGGCGGGACAGTCGTCCCTCGGAGGCGCCGGCGAAGAGGACAGACCGTAGAAAAAAAGCCGATGATTTTGCGCTTGCAATCCCGAGTGTGATTGGATTATGCTTCCCGTCCACACGCAGCATCAGCAGTCAATGGCTTTCATGCGATCGGTAATAATGATAATGGGCGTTGGTAGGTGCGGCGGACTTGCTCCGCAATCGCAGTGGTTAGATTTTCCGTTTCGGGACGTTGATTCGTACATGGTCGGCGCTTCCCGGGCGGAAGGACTTTTTTAGGGAAGGAGGTTAGCATTGCGGCCTCTTAATTTGCGATCGGTTGTTACGTTGTTTGTATTGGCTGTTTCGGTTTTTTCCGGTTCCATTGCGATGGGACAGGACGCTGAAACCGACCGGGCACGGGCGTTATTGAAGGAAGGTGCGGCGCATTACAAGACCCTTAAATTCAAAGATGCCCAGGCAGTGTTGCTGAAGGTTGACAGGGACCGCCTTTCCGATGCTCAGAAAAAGCAGTTGGACGGCTACCTTTCAAAGGTCAACGGCGACATTAAGCAGCAGGACATCGTCCTGAAGGCTTACAACGACGGCGAAGAGGCTCTCGAGGCCGGTAATCTGGACGAGGCAGGAAGGCTCTTCGAAAAGGTGGCGAAAAGCGAGTATGCCCCGGCTTCTGTCCGCAAGGACGCCCGGACGCAGAGGGCGTTAGTGGCCGGAAAGAAGATAGCAATCGCCAAAGCCGCTGTCGCTGCGAAGCCGAAGACCGCGACCGTCCGTCCGGACCTTCCTGCGCCGACTGCTACGGCGCCGGCGACAAAGCCGGCGGTGAAGCCGGCGGTAAAGGTGGTCAAAACGGACCTGAAGGAAGTGGCTCGACAGGTTCGCCTGAAGAAACTCCAGGACGGCGTTGATAAGGCGAAGGCCGCCATTAAAAAGGGCGACGAGGCGCTGAATAAAGGCCAGATTGCCCGCGCCATAGTGCATTTCGAGCGCGCCGTGAAGGAGTCTCCGGGATATAAGCCCGCCCGTAAGAGGTTGGCTGACGCCAGGCGTCTTGTCGGCACCGAAAGCGGACTGGCCGCCATAACCCGCCTCGAGAAGATACGCCGCATCAAAAAGCAGGAAACCGAAGTTCGCTATAACCAGGCGCTCCAGCGGGCGCACGAGGCTATGCAGGCGCCACGGGGGCCGGAGGACTTCGACAGGGCAACCCAGGAAGTACAATACGCCCAGACGCTGATGGCAACCAACAAGAGCGTCTTTACTGACGCGGAGTACCGCAAAAAGAAGATCGAAACCGACAAGCGGCTCGAATATATCAGCATGGTCAAAACCAGGTGGGAACGGCAGCAAGTCGAGAAACAACGCATCGCGATCGAGAAACGTAAAGTTGAGCGGGAAATGGGCATGATTCGCCGCAAGAACGAACAGATCGCGATGATGAAAGCCCAGGTCCGGATTCTTCGCAACGACAATAAGTACGAACGGGCGGTTGAAATATGCAAACGGATCCAAAAACTGGACCCGAACGACCAATGGGCGGCGGAATGGTACACCGAGATGAACCGCTTCGTGAAAATCCTCGCAGCGAAGAAAACCAAAAGGATAATGCTGGAAAATGAACTGGAGCAGTTTGACGACATCCGGCGGTCGGCAATCCCCTGGTACGAGCTGCTCACTTATCCCGAAGACTGGCAGGAAGTCCGCGCCAAGCATTTGAGTGTCAAAGATGAAGGGCTTCCCGATGCCAGCGGTGCGAGTTACGAGACACGTAGAATCCTGAATAAGCCTATCGAGGAACTGAAATTCGAAGGCATTGCCTTCAAGGATGTAATCCAGTTTCTCAGCGACATCCGCAAGTGCAATATCCATGTCAAGTGGCCCGTGCTGGGGACGGCTGGTGTCGAAAAGACCACCCAGGTAAACGTCCACCTGACGAATGTTACATTAAAAAAGGCCCTGGATACTGTCCTTGAGGACGTAGGCACCGAGCCGCTGGGTTTTGTTGTGGACGAGGGTGTCATTACCATATCCACCAAGGCCGACCTGGCGAGGAAGACAATAACGCGAGTTTACGATATTCGCGACCTGATCTTCCGCGTTCCCAACTTCAGAGGCCCCAGGATTAATATCTCCCAGCCGGGTGACGACGACGATGACGACGATGACGACGACTGGGATGACGACGATGACGACGACGATGATGACGACGATGACGACGAGCCGGGCCAGCGGCAATTGATGGAAGAGATAAGGGGTATGATTCGCGGGACCATAGATGCTCCGTCCTGGGAACGCGAAGGCATCTCGATCGAGCCGTGGCGCGGACAAATGGTCGTTACCCAGACGGCGGAGAATCATCGCGGTATTTTAAGCCTGCTGGAAAAACTGCGACAGGCGCAGGCGCTTCAGATAAATGTTGAG
Organism: Planctomycetales bacterium; assembly: GCA_030673005.1. GTDB lineage: Bacteria > Planctomycetota > Phycisphaerae > SM23-33 > SM23-33 > DAOVFI01. Next base: position 9,799 of record DAOVFI010000007.1, on the reverse strand, counting down.
GCCCGTATTATTACCGTCAGTTCCGGCTTCCTCAGTCACGTTGGTATCGACCTGGATTTCTACTTTAACCTTGGTTCCAGTCTAACTCGCCAGATGGACCCGGCAAGCGGTGCGTGGGCCGTTGATCCGCTTACAGGCGCGAGGCTTACGGGTGCGGGTAGATGGACAATGGATCCGGTTACAGGTGCATTGACTCCACCAGCCAATAACCCCAATATGAACATACCCCAGTGGCATGGCGGCAGGTGGACCAACAATATGACGCCCGTAACGATGGGCATGGGCAGTTACGGGTTCACTCACGGACTCCAGACCGGCGTGGGCGGTAACATCGGCGCAGCGGCTACAGGCCTGTCCGGACTGGAAATCGCCGGTACTTTCCTGGACGATATCCAGGTGGATTTTCTTGTCTCGGCCACGCAGGCGCATACATCCACAAGGATGCTGACGGCGCCGCGAATTACGTTTTTCAACAACCAGCAGGCCTACGTCAGGGTCGGAAGGCAGGTGGCGTATGTAGCAACACTCGAACCGGTGGTGGATGCTAACGTATCCGCCATCAGGCCGGACATCCAGAGAGAATGGGCGGGTACGACACTCAATGTCGAAGGGACGATTTCGGCCAATCGAGACTACGTTACCCTGACCATCGGGACGGGCGAAAGGGCCATCAACAGGATTGACAGGTTCGCATGGGGCTCAGAAGGTTTCATACAGTTGCCGGACGTTACAGGACGGGAACTTGAATGCACCGTCTCCGTGCCAAACGGCGGAACGCTCCTGCTCGGTGGACAGAAAACCGCCGGGGAAACCGAACGCGAGATGGGCGTGCCGGTTCTGTCCAAGATACCGATACTCAACCGCATCTTTACGCATCGCGCAAAGGTCCGCGACGACGAGACGCTCCTGATCATGGTAAAACCGACAATAATTGACCAGAAAGTGTACGAGTTAGACGCCTTTCCGCCAAGCAGGTAGGAAGGTGTAAATCCGGTTGAAATAATGCGCCCCGTCGGACGTGGACGGGGCGTTTTTTTCGACTGACTCGACAAACTGCATGAAATAAAAAAGTGGGAATAATATAATATTTTCTCTGCGCTGTTGCTTATGAATGATGCAGATTAAGAACCGTTCATTTTGAAAATCCGGCCGAGGAGAATGGCATGTCAATATCGAAAGCCTTTGGCGGTTCCGGTGTATTGGGCTGTATTGTCTTGATTTTGCTGGCGCCTGTGATAGCGGTTTGCGCAGCGCCGGCTGCGTCCGGTGAACCGACCACTCGTCCGGCCGGTGGCGGCGACGCATTCGCACCCGCCGGCGACGTCCCGAAGAAGCCCGGGCCGTTGAAACATTTGAAGATCGACCGGCCCGGAAGGCGGGTCATCGTCGATGCGACCGTCATGCTGCGAAAGGGGCTGCTGGAGTTTGTCCTGTGCAGGGGCGGCGTAAAGGACCATGAGACGCTCCTGACAACCGATGTTCCGCCCTCGTCGCTCCATGCGGCCCTGCTGGTGCTGGGGCTTGCGCCGGGCAGGCCCGCACAATGGATCACCCCGGCGGGCAAGAAGCCCGTCTTCGTTTCACCAAGGGGCGCGGGCCTGGAGATTTCCGTGAAATGGACCGACAAGGAGGGCCGGACACGCGAGGTTCCCATTACCGACTGGATGATGGAGGTAGCGACGAAGAAGAAGATGCACAAGACCCGATGGGTCTTCGTAGGTTCGGATTTCCTCGACAACGGCCGGTACTGGGCCGACCTGGAAGGTCTTCATATAACCGTAACGAATTTTCCCGCCGGCGTCATCGACGTACCCTTCAAGAGCACCGACAAGAATGCGTTTCTCGAATTTGCCGCCAATCCCGCCGTTGTGCCCCCAAAGGGCACGCCGGTGAAGTTGATAATCAAGGCGACAAAGGGCTCTGAGACGGCCCCTGCCGCCAGGATGTCCTTCAGTGTGGACGCCCTCGGCAGGATTAAAATGGACGGCATACCCGTCGTGCCGGAGAACATTGCACGTGCCGTCAGGCGTTTCCTCTCCCGCCACGCCGACGCCTCGGCGGTTGTACGTATCGACTCGCGCGCGCTTCTGTTCGATCACGAGCGGCTGAAGGAAATCCTCGAACAGGCCGGCCTGAAAAGGATACGTTTCAGGGTCTTGACCCCGCCTGCCGAGATACTGCCTCGGACTTCGGCCGAGACCGCCAGGGCGCTAGCCTGGTGGAAGGACAGGTTCGGACGGGCCGAGGAACTGATAGTCGATCCGGCAGAAGACGCAGCCGCTGCGCTTCGACACATCGAGCGGAGGCGAAAACAAATCGAGGAACTTTCGGAACTGTGGGCGGACTACGCCACCCGGCTGAAGGCGGCCCTGAACGAACATGCCGCACAGAAGAAAAAGCAGGAAAAGGCGGGCGATAAGAAACTGAAATAGTCTGCAACACCTGATTTACCGGGCGGCCGGGCGGCCATGAAAGCCTGATTTGCCGGGTGGCACGGTCAAGCAAGGTTGAGGCCGTTTGGCCTCGACCTTGCTTGGCCGTGGAAGCCTCTTGTTACCGACACGGCCAAGCAATTTGAGGTTTTTTTTAAAAAAAAACCTCAAATTGCTTGACCGTGCCACCCGGTAATTGATTTATAACAGAATGGTAATCCCGCTTTCGAGCAATACTAATGAGCGTCAGGTCCGACCAATCCGTCGGCGTTTTATCGGTTCTTCGCGCGAATGCAGCGGCGATGCTGGTCGCCGCCGGCGCCACGGTAGCCGTTCAACTGGTGACTTTCGTCCTTGCAGCCGGGACTCTCTCGCCGGCCGGTGCGGTTATTACGACACTGCTTGTTTCGCTGCTGTGGGTTGTTATCGCTGCGCCTGTCTTTGCCGCCGGCGGGCGGACGATTCTGGACGGCCTGCTCCGCGGCGGGGCGGTGCTGGATTCGAGTATCGTAGTCCTGATCGTGCTTGTTACTGCCGGCGGCGGGGCGGTCGGACCGCTTGGCGCGGTTAAAATATACCTTATCTGGTGCAGCCTGGTACTGGCGGGGTGTTCGGTGGTGTTTCTGGCCCGACGGTTGGCAAGCCGTCATATCCTCGCCGGGGTTGTGATTATAATATTATTGGTCGTCGCAGCCGGTCCGTTCTGGACCAATACGCTTATCCTCTCTGCCGGCCCGGTCTGGCAAGGGCGGATCGCGTTTGTCGTCAGGGCTTTTAATCCCGTCTTCGCAACGGCGGGATGCCTCGACGACAGTGACGCATTCGTCTGGAATGAAAGTCCTGTCCTTTATGAATACACGGTCCTTGGACGGCACGTCCCCAGCGGGGCGGTGGCATGGTATTTTACTGTCGGCGCATGGGCCGTAATTGCGGCGTTAATCTGCATTGCTGGAGCGAGCAGGCATGCTCGATTCGGCGATACGGGCTTGTAACCATCGGACGGGACCTGCGATGCCCGTTCAGGCGCCGAAGGCATCGACTTGTTCGCGTGTCGGAATGGCGGGAATCGCCCCGGCGCGGGTTGTCGTCAAGGCTGCGACGGCATTGGCGCGACGGATGATCCGTCGCAGTTTGTCTTCGTCCAGTTCGCCGGGTTCGGCGCCCTCGGCGCGGAGTCCGAGCAGGCTCACCAGCAGCGCCGCGTCGAAGGCGTCGCCGGCGCCGGTGAATTCCACCGAATCGACCTTGAAGGCATCGACGTGCCCGGCCGCTGCGGCTGTGGCGAAACTCGCCCCGTCGGAGCCTTCGCTTCGCACGACCAGTTGCACGCCGGAATCCAGCAACTGCCGGGCGCCGCTGCCGAAGTCGTCCGTTCCAAGAATGAACGTCCACTCGTCCCGTGAGATTTTCGTTATTGTGGCGCCATTAAAACCTTCGCGGATGCGGCGGCGTGCTTCATCCTCGTCGCCCCAGAGCCGGGCGCGGTAGTTCGGGTCGTAACTGACCAGAAGTCCGTTATCGGCGGCGATTTGCCTGGCCTTGTCGGTGGCCGAGCGGGCCGGTGCGTCTATCCGGCTGATCGAGCCGAAATGCAGTGCATCCGCCCCGACCAGGTACGATTCGTCGATGTCCTCTGCCCTTATTGGAACCAGTCCGGCGTCGTGATAGAAGGTAAAGTCGGTCGTCCCGTCGGATTGTCTTGCCACCAGCGCCAGCGGCGTCCTCACGCCGTCCAACCGGACCAGGCTGGTGGTCTCGACTCCTTCGCGTATCAACACGTCGGCGAGGAATTTGCCGAACTGGTCGTTGCCGACCGCCCCGACGAAACCGGCCGATCCGCCCAGACGCTGCACCGCCACCGCAACGTTCGCCGGCGCTCCTCCCGGCGACTTTGTAAAAGAAGACGCCTCGCCAAGCGACACGTCGGCGCGGTCCGAACATAGGTCAATCAACAATTCACCAAGACAAATGACATCCGGCATGACTGCTCCTGGTACGATAATTAACCCGTCAGAGTTTTATCTTAGCAACGAAACGGCAAGGCGGCACGATAGGGTGGCACGGTCAAGCGAGGTTGAGGCTGTTTAGCCTCAACCTCGCTTGGCCGTGTTCGGCGACATCACGGCCAAGCCTCACTTCGTTCGGCTTGACCGTGCCACCCGGACGAATAACCTTTCTATGGGCGCCGGTTTCACTGATCTTCCAGCAATTTTTTCAGCATCGCGGCGAATTTACGAACGGCCTGGCCGCGGTGGGAGATTTCATTCTTTTTTTCCGGGTCGAGTTTGGCGGCGGTGCATCCGAGTTTGGGGATGAAGAACAGCGGATCGTATCCGAAACCGTTGTTCCCGCTCGGGCGGCGTGCGATTATACCGGCGACCTCGCCGGTTGCCTCGATGAGCGTTTTTTGACCGTCGGAAAGGGCCAGGCAGCAGACGAACCTGGCGGTGCGTTCGTCCTCGTCGATATGGGCAAGTTCGCGGAGTAGTTTGGCGTTGTTTGCCTTGTCGATGCCCTGCCGAGTTGCCTGCGGGTCAAACTCTTCGGCGGCGAATCGCGCGCTGTGGACGCCCGGTGCGCCGTCGAGGGCATCGACGAGAAGCCCGCTGTCGTCGGCCAAAGCCCATTGCCCGGTAGCGCGGGCGTAGTAATCGGCCTTGGCGCGGGCGTTTTCCGCGAAGGTCGGCCCGTCCTCGGGAGGCGGCCGGATCCGCCCGTCCGGGTCGATATTAGCCAGCGAGATGACATTAATCCCCAGGGGCGCCAACGCGGCGGTGATTTCCCGTACCTTGCCGGGGTTGCTGGTGGAAAGGACGATTTTACGGATTTGCGACATTGTAAATATTCACCCAATTGCAATGAATGCAGAAGAAAAGAGCAAGTCAGGCACACAAAATGAAAAAACAATTCATCTTCTGGAATTGTTTTTTCATTTCTCCGTCGCCTCGGACGTACGCGCAGGGGTAGTATTTATCACTCCAAACAGCCGGAGTGATAAATACTATGTGTGCCTGACTTGCTCTTTTCTTCTGCATAGGGCTGAACTCTCACACGACATTTACTTGGGATTACCTTTGCCGGTCTCGCCGTTCCGGGCGAAAGAGGTTTTCCTGCGAACCACGGACGCCTCTGAGTCGGCCTTTGTTTTTGCCGGGAATGTGGACCATGTAAGTTTTTTTCGTCAGGCGGATTTTCTCGCCCGTGAAAGGATCCGTAATAATATCGCAGATTGTATTTCCATTGATAATGAGGTTTGAAAACTCGGCCTGGAGCTTCTTGATGGCGGGATCTTTAATTTTAATCTCTCCGCCATCGGCGCCTCTTTTGGAAATGGATCTGGATCCGAAGGCGCCGATCGTTACGTGCGAAACGACTTTGTCGTGATAAAAATAGGCTTCGTATCCCTTTTTTCGCAGTCCCCGGCAGGAATAGACCGCGTTTCGCCGCCGGCCGAAATAGTTGCGTTCAGGATCGTTCTTGAAAACCGCCACGAGGAGGCTGTAAGAGGCCGAGACGTTCTTCAGGTTCCACTCCGGCGCCCCGATGTCCTTGCCCGGTACGGGAACGATAATTGCCTGGGCGAAGACGGGCATGCCGTTGGCTGCACGATAGGCCTTGGCGGTCTTCAGGTTCGGTTCAGCCTGTTTCGGCGAGCGATACCGACCCCAGAACAGTTCGCTGTGACCGGCCTTGTGGATGATGCGTAAGCCTCGCCAGCCAACCTGTTCGGTGAGAAGCCTCTGATAATGATTTGCATTGCGAATGTGGTTGAGCGGGTCCCTGTGTATCGACAGGAGGATGGTGTAGTGGTCTTCCTGCGGCGTTCCTTTCTCGTCGGTCTGGATCGGACGCGAACTTCGTCGAAAACTGAATGTTTCATTCCCGTTGCACCCGCACGCCGCCAGGGTAAAAAGAATTAGCAGTTTTGGAATCAGGCGTTTCATCAACAACTTATATTAACACCTTCCGCTGCGATTTTCCATACGTATAATGACGGGAGCGGTACGTGTTAATCTGCACGGACAGAGCGGAGAAAGGGCTTATGACAATACGCAGGATGATTCTGGCCGTTCTTGGCGTAATTCTGTCGTCTGCTTCGGCGTACACGACACGGGCGGCCCCGGCGCCCGCCGACACAAGAGCCGTTGTCGCCGCAAAGGCGTGGAAGGAACTTTGCAACAAAGCGCCGGCGTGGACGGCAGACGTTCGAATCGTCCTGCTGGCCGATAAAGACCTGACCAAAAAGCCGCTCAAGTTACACAAAGGCCTGAGGTATCGGACGGTGAAGGATTCCTCAAAAGGCTACGCCCAGCCGATTGCAAACCAACTCTTCTTCAGCGTCTTCAACAAGGACAAGGCAAAGACGCTCGGCGCGGTGGGGCGGTTCGTCGAAAAGATAGGCGCTCACGCCGAAGCATTTCGCCGAAAAAGCGGGCCCCTGCTGGTCGAGGGCGAGAAAATCGAACGGGCGGCGAAGGCTCTTTGCGAATTGCCGGCAGACTGCGATGCGTCGTTGATGAAGTCCTTCAAGACCCGTGCTCGCACGGGCAAAGGCCGAGACGAGTTGAGTTACTGCCTTCGAAAACTTTCCGCCGCCCTTGCCGCCGGTCGGGTCGAACAAGCCCGGGTGTGGGCGGGCGAGACGCACGGCGCAGTCGTTCGTCTGGTCGATCTGCTGCGATGGGTCGATTTGCAGACCGAGTGGATTGTGGACCTGGCGGCGGTTTTCGGCAGTTTCAAACCGTACTTCGACAACAGCGACGCGGTATTGTCCAAAGTCGGCGGCTGGCGGATTTTCATGTTCGGCCGATGTCCCGCAGGCCAGTCGATCCAGACGATCTGCTCGAAGGATGTTCTCATGGTCGAGCACCTGCTGGTCGATTTCTACACGGTAAGCAGGGCCGACACCGTCGCGATGGGCAAGGGCGGCGATGCAGCTCTGCTGACGGTTACGCCCGCCCGGCGCAGCGCCTGCCGGAAGATTCTCGCCGCGCTGCCTGCCCGCGCCCGCCCGATATTCCGAAAAATCCTCCGGACCGACTTTGAATTGTCTGCCTTTGGCTCGAACATCTGTCGATACGAGGACGAAGGCAGGTTGGACGATCTGATCCGGAGCCTCAAACGGCATGTCGCCAATTATCCGGACACAACGGTCGGTTCGATGATGGAGATAATCCACATCCCCAAAGGCGCATGGTGCGCGACGACGACCGCGACGGACCGCTATCATCCGAAACTCATCGAGTGGGCAGGGAAGGTTCAAGGCAAGCCTCGCAAGGCCTTCCTGACCGCCCACGGCTTCGCCCATAAACTCTACTCCCGCGGCGGGTACCAGGGTAGCGTCAAGACGCTCACCGACGCGATTAAGTCCGGCAGGATGGACTGCATCCGCATCTCACAGTTGATCGGCACCGTATATGCCAACGCAGGTTACATTGGGCTGCACCCTATCCGCGTTGGCAAGGGTAGCGTGCGTGAAAAGAAAGTCGCCACCAGCGGCCACACGCTCCTGTCGGTGAAGTTCGCAGACGGAGAGGTCGGCGTCGAAGGGCTTGGCTCGCCGGGTTTCGGTACGCCATATGCCCAAAGGTACAAGGCTGCGCCGAACGTCCTGTCGTGCTCCAGGGGTTATCGGGCCTTGTGCGGATGGGTTGCGGGTGAGATGTATTTTCCGCAGGGAATAATCAAGTCGGTGCAATTGCGGATTCCATATTACGGCATCAAAAGGAAGGGTTTCTCGAAACAAACCGGTAAACCGATCCTTCTGCCGGCGCCGTCAACCCAACCACGCTGCCGTACGGTTCGACGTCGCTCACCGCAGGCCGGCGGCGGCTAACTCGCTAGACATATTGTGACAGATTATCACGCGGCGTCCTCGATAAACTCCGCGACCCGGTAAGTCGTCATCGCCACGAAGCGGTCGGCCAGCCACTGGCAGCCGTAGAGGGCGTAATCCTGAAAATTGGTTCCCTCTTCGACCCTGATCGACGTATCCGCGCTGAACCATCGTCTTGAGGATGTTAGCGCAGGTCGCCTGGTGCAGGCCAAGGGACCGGGCGATATGAGAGAGTCTCTTAGGCCGGTCCGGCTCGGCAGAGAGATAACCGAGAACATCAAACGCCCTGTTTAGAACTTGAATCATTTTTATAATGTGGAATATAGTTTTACAATTCCAAAGTATCTGAACTCTCGCGGATGCCGTCCATACCTTCTGCATGATTTTTCCGGTTAATTTATCGAGCTGGGTGCATCCCATTTTAGTAGTAGGCTGGGTCGTCAGGTCCACCTTCTTCTCTTGCGAAACAACAAGTCGGGGAAAAAATTTAGAATTTTCGCTTGACAAATAGAATCAAAGTTCTAATAATAGAATTGCAGATTGATTCGGAAGTCGGAGAAGCAGGAGAGTGCAAGTCATGGAAAAGATGCCGCGTCGCGAGCGTGAACGTCAGGAGCACGTCAGGCACATCCTTGAGGTGGCAGGGGACATGTTTGCCAAGCGAGGTTTCTTCAAGGTCAAGATGAAGGAAATTGCCGAGCAGGCGGAGTTTGCCCTGGGGACGCTGTACGGCTTATTCAAGGGCAAGCAGAACCTGTATCAGCAGTCAATCGAGCAGAAGGTGGACGAACTGGTAACGGCGGTTTCCGGCACGATGGCCGACGAGACCTCGCCGGTGCTTATTGTCAAGGGGTTCGTCGAGGCAAAGCTTCGCTTCTTTTTTGAGAATCTGGATTTTGTCCGTCTGTATTTTGCCGAGATGCACGGCCCGCCGCTTTACGGAGAACGTACGCTGTCCATTGCCCTGGAAGAAAAGTACCGCGTGCTGCTGGAGCGAGTTTCCGATGCTCTTGAACGGGGGATGTCGGACGGGATTTTTACCAAGGCCTCACCTGATGTCATGGCAACTGCTATTGATGGGCAGACCAGTGCGTTCGTGTTTTCCTGGCTTCGGGAGGTTTCTCCGGACTCGCCGGAGAAGGAAATCGAGGCTGCTGAACGAATATTCCTGAACGGTGCTTTGGTCAGACCTGAAGGTCGGGCCGTTAGCGATGGTAATCAAGAGTGAAAGGAAACGCCAAATGAACATTGCAAAAGTAGTGCAACATGATTCTTTTTCTTCATTGGTACGCTTTCTGGTCCGGCACCGGCGTTTGCGGCAGGCCTCTATGAAGATAATCGAAAAGAAGGCCCGGCGGATTATTGTTGAGGAAAATAAGGACAACCGACCCATACAGGTGCAGGAGGACAAACTCGCCCACCTGACGGCCATTCTGCACAGTTTCGATCGCACCATCGAGCGAGGCCTGATTTCGAGGCACGTCCTTGACCGTTGGCTGGAGACATTGCTGGACAACGTGTTTTGCTGGGG
>DAOVFI010000446.1 GCA_030673005.1 Planctomycetales bacterium | reverse complement strand
GACCTGCGCTCCTTCCACAAATGGTTTCCGGTCGGATTGGTCTTGTAGGAAGACAGATTGTCGAACCGGCGGAAGTCGGGTCGGTCCCGGTCGATCTTCTTCAGCAGAGCCTCGGCCCGGTCCAACTGACCGGCGTCGATCATCTTCGCGGCGATGGAGGCCCGGACGCGCAGGATGCCGCCCAACCAGCGGGCAGGATCCAGCAGCGGATAGACCTTTTTGCCTTCCATGTCTTTTTTGACTTTATCCAGATACTTCCAGGCTTCGTCGTAACGCTTCAGCCCGATAAGGCAGCGGGCAACGTCCAGACGGTCCCAGAATCGCCTTCGTTGTCTCAGGAATTGGTCGAGTTTCTCATTCTTGTGTATCTTCGGGATCGGAAGGGCAAGGGTTTTTCTGTACCACTGGAGGGCCTGGGCGTATTGGCCCTCACTGCGGAGTTTATAGACCGTTTGCTTAGCCTGATCGTAGGCCGAGACGGGTTTGGCTGTCGAGCCTTCCGGCTTCGAAAACCACTCCTTCGGGAATTGCTGCTCCAGTTCCTCGGCGGTCTTTGCCGTTGCCGGCGGAACCTTCACTTCGAGCCTCCACGGCAAGCGTAGTTCTCTGTAGCGCTTGTCGTCGGCCACAACCGGCTTGAAGAGCAGACGAAGCATTTCGCCATGGCCTTTGCTTGTTAAGATAATCTGATTCTTCCTCTTCCAGCTGCCCTTGTTCTCCCAGGTGCTCTTAGGCTCGATCCGCGGCCAATCCCAAACAGGCCGACCATGACCATGCTATGGTTTGCGCTTCACGTCCGGTAACCGAGTAGCCCGTAGTCGGTAGCCGGGAAAAACACATTCTTTTTACTGGCTACCGACTACGGGCTACCCGCCTTCGCTAAGGCTACGGCGTGGCAAGCGGGCTACTTACCGTTTATTTTGACTCTTTATTTGTGAAATCCTGTACTTGGACCGGGCCGTCGAACCCACCTTTTTCTTCAGGATCAAAGTGGGCCTTCTTTCTTCTTGAATCAGCCTATGACTCGTTCTGGGCGTTTGTGCTGCTTGGGGAAATGTGCCGGGCGGTGAGGGTTTTGGCGATGGTTTTGAGGATCGTGGCGAGTTCGGCGGCGTCTGGCTGGCCGGTTTCGTCGAGGACGGCTATGGATAACCAGCGTCTGGGATCGTTCGCGATTGGTGCGGCGGCGTGGATGAACAGCGTTGAAACCCAGCCGCGACGGCGGTCGGGATAGGTAATCGAGCCGATCCTGAAGTTCCACGTCCGGCCGGCGGCGGTGAATCGACCTGTGTGATAGACCTGATACAACAGGCCGCGGATGATGGTCCGGACCTGCTCAGCCGCGATGACTTTTACCATCGGCTTTTTCGTCTCGCGCGCCTCGCAGCGGACATAGATGGGCCATTTGGCGTGCTCGATTCGGATTTGCGTCATTGGCAGACCGGCAGAATAGCGATGGCCCTCGCGTTTCGACTTCGACCGCTCGAAATCGACCGGTGGCGTTAAAGTCAGGCGAAATGCCTTGCCGACCTTCGTTATCTTTTCACCGGCCGAGGCAGGCTTTGCCTTTTTAATGGCCTTGGCTAACGCAGCGGCGGGTTTTGCGAACATCTTCGCAACTGCCGATTTCTGCGGATCCGGCAGATGGGCCGGATGCCTGCCGACGAGAACCTTATCCAGCCACGGGCCGAGTTGCTTCGGCGGCGGCTGGTACGTCTCGACTTTCCCCGTTACCGGCAGAATCGAGATGCTCGCCCCGGCCGGGGCGAGTTTCGCACGCACCTGCCGCCAGTACATCAGGGCAGAGCCTTGAGTTATGTGATTGACCACGAAATACGGGCAGGTTTTAAGCGTCTTGCGGTTCGGATAGAACCACTCGGACCGCCGAACCCGGACGACTACCGGATTGGTCGAAACAAGGACGACCGCACGGAACATCTCCGGCAGGTGATCGACCAGGAAAAGCCCCGCCTGCCCGCCGCCGCCGACGCCCAGCAGGATGATCCGCCGTTTATCCACACTGTAACGGCGCTGAACATCGGCGATAACGTCGGTAATATATTTTTCCTCCCCCGCCAGCCACATCTTTTTCGATTTGCTCCTCGGCAGGACCATCAGGCACTTCCGCTCGCGCAGCACAGGCCAATAATCGCGTTTGGCCCGGTCAAGTTCAGGTCTGCCCGACTGGTGCAGATAAAGCACCAGCGGCCGATTCTTCAGAACCCGCTTTTCGCCGGGTGGGAGTAGCACTTCATAAGACCGGGCCGGAACCGGCGCCGTAGCGGGAGATGTTTGGGGCGCGGGGATGGTGTGAATGACACCCCCGACCGGTTCACTTGTCGCCGGCGGCGCTGCGAAAGTCTGCGGCGAAACCGCAA
>DAOVFI010000463.1 GCA_030673005.1 Planctomycetales bacterium | reverse complement strand
ACATAGCGCCACAGGCGACGGCGACGCCTCGGCAGACGCCGACGCAATCTCCGAAAAAAGCCTATCATCAGGAAAATACCCTAAAAAAGCAGCGCCAAACGGTTCACCGTGAACAGCGCCGAAGACCGGCATGCGTGAATTATATAAGCATTCCGGTAATCGTGCCCTCGAAGACCATCTGCCCATTGACGAAACCCTGTGTAGCCCCGACGCAGCGTCTTTTACCCCGAAACTCGATCATTTTGGCAAGCATGATTATGCGGTCGCCGGGGACTACCTGCCCGCGGAACTTCACGTCATCAACGCCCCCGAAGCCCAGGAAACCGTCGAAATTCTCGCGTGTAATTACAAAATAACTGACCATCTGTGCGGCGCATTCGATCATCAGCACGCCGGGAAAGACGGGCCGGCCCGGAATGTGCCCGCGGACCCAGAACTCGTCGTCACGGATATCCCGAAAGCCCACCACGATATCCTTCTCAAAGTCGATAAGGAATATCCCGTCGAGCTGCTGGAACTCGTAGCGATGCGGATTCACCTGGCAGATCTGCTCGCGAGTAACGGCAATCCTGCTCTGGTCAATCTCCTTAATGTCCAGGATCGGCTGGGGCGGCATCTCTGCTTTCCTTGTAACTATTCACCCAATTGCAATGAATGCTTCAAGAAAAGAGCAAGTCAGGCACACAAAATGAAAAAACAATTCATCCGTTGGAATTGTTTTTTCATTTCCTCGGCGTAGCGTACGTCCGCGCAGGGGTAGTATTTATCACTCCAAACAACCGGAGTGATAAATACTATGTGTGCCTGACTTGCTCTTTTCTTCTGCATAGGGTTGAACTCTTACTTTCCTTTACAGCGGTTTGCAACCGCTGTTATATATTAGAGTTACAGTTTCAACTTGCTGAATTTCATTCCGTGGGCCTCTGCTACGCCTGCGTAAGTGATTTCCCCTTCGACTATGTTCACTCCCTCGACCAGGTGCTTATCGGCGGCGACAGCGGCCTTCCAGCCGGAGTTGGCAATGGCCAGGGCAAAGGGGAAAGTGGCGTTGGTCAGGGCCTGGGTGGAAGTCCGCGGTACTGCGCCGGGCATGTTGGCCACGCAGTAATGGACGATCCCGTCCACCTCGTAAATCGGGTCGTGGTGCGTTGTCGGGCGGGTCGTCTCGACGCATCCGCCCTGGTCCACGCCTACGTCCACGATGACCGCGCCGGGCTTCATAATCTTCAGGTCCTCGCGGGAAACCAGTACGGGTGTCCTTCCGCCGGGGATCAGCACCGCCCCAACGACAAGGTCGGCGTTTGTAATGGCCGACCGCACCGAGGACGGGTCGGACTTGACCGTGCGTACGTTCGCAGACATCACGTCGTCGAGGTAGCGCAGACGGTCGAGTTTTACATCCATTATCTGCACGTCGGCGCCCATGCCGGCGGCCATCTTCGCGGCGTTTGTGCCGACCACGCCGCCGCCGAGGATCACTACCCTCGCCGGCATCACGCCCGGCACGCCGCCCAGCAGCACGCCCCTGCCGCCGGCGTGGCGCTCAAGAGACCACGCGCCGACCTGGATAGCCATCCGACCGGCCACCTCGCTCATAGGGGTAAGCAGCGGCAGACCGCCGTGATCGTCGGTAATGGTCTCGTAGGCGATTGCAATACTGCCGGTCGCTGCGACGCCTTCGGTCAGTTCCTTGTCGGGGGCAAAGTGGAAAAAAGTAAAGAGCACCTGACCGCGGCGCATCATCGGCCACTCGCTCGAAAGCGGTTCCTTGACCTTGACGACCATATCGGCTTCGGCCCAGACGCCCTCGGCCGAATCTACTATGCGGGCGCCGTGACTGACGTACAAATCATCTTCAAACCCGCTTCCAAGCCCACCACCGGACTCGACCAAAACAGTGTGACCGGCCTTGGTCAGAACCTCCGCCCCACCCGGGGTCAGACCTATACGATATTCATCAGCCTTTATCTCACGCACTGTTCCGACAATCATGCATGCTCTCCTGTCTTTTTGAAAAACCTTGTTTTTTACAGACAATTCGTACGTTATAAATAACACAGGCAGACCGTTATGACAAGTGTCTATAATAGACAGGACACCCCGATGAATATTCGGGCGAAACCTGCGTCGGGGGAGCGGGGCCGCCCAAACCACGCCCCAACCCACCGCGGGAGGGTGGGCGGGGGCCGGGCGCCGCCCCCGGGGAAATTTGGGAGAAACAAAA
>DAOVFI010000783.1 GCA_030673005.1 Planctomycetales bacterium | reverse complement strand
CTGCGGTTTTTTCAGATTTGCCTTTTCAAACGGAAACTGACTGTCATTTTCTTTCCCTTCCGTTCGATTGTCATTGTGATTTTCTTTTTGTCTTTGCTTCGCAGGAGGCGCCCCAGTTCCCACTTCTCGTAGGACATCGTCGGCTTGCCGTTGACCGTGAGGATGACGTCCCCGGCCCGGATGCCGGCCAGTTCGACCGGGCTGTCCTTATAGACCAAATGAACAATCTCCCTGCCGTCGATGCGGCGCACGCACATGCCGGCCATACCCGCTTCGTCGGGCCTGTTGAATTGGGCGCCCTTTTTCAGGTACATCTTCCAGCCGGGGAAATCGAACGTTACGCAAAACCGGTTAAGCCAGCCCAGCCCAAGTCCGAAAAAATTCCCCTCGTCGATAATCATGTCTTTACATGTAAAATCGCCGACCGAAACACCGGCGATTCGCGCCTGTCGATGCCGGATGGTGCCTCCGAGAGTTACGATATGCGAATCGTCCGTCTTGAGTCCCTTTTCCTTCACGACGTATTCGAAGAGCAGTTTGGATAAACTCACGCTATTCGTGTTGCACGTATCCAGGATAAAATCGGTCTCAATGCCGGCAGGCAATCGGGCCTTGACCACGGGCGATCCCCACTCGTTGAAGCGGATCGGGACGGCCCGGCCCCAGTGGGGCCGCGTGCGATAAGCCGGCTCGAGCAGCGACAGCCTGCCCCGGTCAAAATCAATCCGAAGGACGTATTTCCGGATTACGCTCATCCCGATAATGCCGCGAATGTCCAGCCCCGCCGTCTGCCGGATTATCTTCATGTCCGCGCAGACCACAAATTTGCTTTCTTTCCGATTCACCGGGCCAAGAAAGGCATTCGGTGCGGTGTACACCCGGAGTTTTCTGGGAGCGCCGGCGGTCTTGACGTTTTTGGTTTTTACAGGCTTGCCGAGGCGCGACCGGAAAGATTCGTCGAAGAAGCAGTGCGACGCTCCCGTGTCCAGGGCGAACTTGTAGGTCT
>DAOVFI010000230.1 GCA_030673005.1 Planctomycetales bacterium | reverse complement strand
CACCGCCATCACCGCCGCGAACGCAACGGCCGCCCGGACGCTCCGGAGCCGAAGCAGCAGCACCAGCAGGACTATCACGCCGAAATAAAGCCCGACGGGACGGACGTAACAGGCGGCCGCTGTTACAATCCCGGCGGCAAGTAATGCCCAGTGGCACGGGCGCCTGCCTGCCGGTAGGCAAGGTCTCGCCCGTGTCGTGGCAGGCGCCCGTGCCACGTTTCTGAAGTATCGCACCAGCAGCAGTATCGCCGCCGTCAGCAGGAAGGCCGACAGGCCGTCGGAGAGGACGCGAACGGACGAGACGATCGCCACGGTGCTGACTGCCTGCAAACCCGCCGCCCATAATCCCGCGCGCCGACCCAAAAGCCTCGACCCCAGCAGGTACACCAGTCCGCAAAGGGCAGCGTCCAGAAGGACCTGGACGGCTACTACGGCGTGGACGGAATTGCCGCTGACGGCATAGACGCCGGCAAGGAAAAGCGGATAACCCGGCGTGCGGAACAGTTCGACCGGACCGCCGGGCGCGCGGGAAAATTCGCCCCGCTCGAGAATCGACCGCGCCAGCGCGTCGTAGTCGGCTGAATCCGGCGCAAAAAACCGCCGCGGCTCGGACCAGCCGGCAGCCAGCAGACCCAACCGCAGAACAATCGCAACGGCGAGAATAATCCATAGAGGACGTTTCAACATACCGGCATCACAATACAAACGCTGGAGTGATGCTGCAAGATAAGTGAAGGCGGAGATCCGTCGGACTGATGATATGCAGCTCAGGCGGTCTTGATCGGTGTCAGGCGAAAAACGCGAGAAAGTTTCGAGGCCGCTGCGATATCCCCGTTACGTAATGCGACTCGCACCGCGTCCAGTTTGCGAACGTCCTCAAGCGACAGATATGGTCCCCATTCAGCATCAGAATCGATCAGTTCCACTTCGACTTCCGCGGCATACTCGCCTTCATGAACCAGTTTAACCTGTTTGCGGTTGCTCATCTGCCAGTTCGCCGTAACCATGGGCCGAAATGCGGATTGTTTCTTTGGCAACAAGCCGTTGAATCCGGCGCAGCGTCTCTTTCATAAATCATATTCTACCTTTCCATTGTTACTACTGCAATCCGTTCCTTCGGTCAAACTTGCATATAGCAGGATCGGATTCTCGTCCTACCGCACGAATTGGAATACAATATTACCCTATGTCATCCACTTTAGTCGTCAACGAGATTTACAGAACGCTTTCGGGTGAGGGCGTTTCCGCCGGTCGGCCCTGCACGATCGTTCGCCTGACCGGATGCAACCTTCGCTGCAAGTGGTGCGACACTGCCTACGCTTACGACGAGGGGCGCGAAACGACCGTCGATGAGGTGCTGGCCGAGGTAAAGCGCCTCGGCGGGGACCTGGTGCTCGTTACCGGCGGGGAGCCGCTCCTGCAGGACGAGACGCCCGCGCTGCTGGCGCGTCTTTGCGAGGTCGGCTGTGAGGTGCTGCTGGAGACGAACGGCTCGCTGGACATCGGCGGCCTCGATTCGCGCGTGGCGCGCTGCGTGGACATCAAATGCCCCGGCTCCGGCCAGGCCGATTCCTTCCGCCGGGCAAATCTCGATTGCCTGCGAAAGACAGACGAGATAAAGTTCGTCCTGACAGACAAGGCCGATTACGACTTCGCACGGCGGATGATCGAAACACACAAACTGACCGCCCGATGCCCGATATTTCTGACCCCTGCCGCCGGATTATTGGAGCCGAAAAAACTGGCAGAGTGGATTCTTGCCGACAGGATGGACGTTCGCCTGGGCCTTCAGATTCACAAATTCATCTGGCCTGATGCGGAGCGAGGTGTATGATCGTTTGGGCGTTCGGAAAAAATAGCCGCGAACCGCGCGAACTCCGCGAACTTTTCTTAATTATTTGATTTTGTTCGTGATGTTCGCGGCTGATATAAATCTCATTAAGCTAAGCAATCACCTGTATTCGTGAATAATGAAAGCCGAATTGAGCAAGACATTTCGATTTGACGCGGCGCACCAATTGCCGAACGTGCCCGCCGATCACAAATGCGCCGCCCTGCACGGACACGGGTATCGCGTTACGGTGATCGTCGCGGGCGAAGTGGACCCGCAGGCCGGCTGGGTTATGGACTTCGGGAAGATTAAAGGCGTCGTCGAGCCGTTGATAAGCAAACTGGATCACGCCAACCTGAACGAAATCGAAGGCCTGGAAAATCCCACCAGCGAATTACTCGCCAGGTGGTTCTGGGACCGCATCGCGCCGGCCCTGCCGGAACTATCGACCATTACGATAGCAGAGTCCGACACATCCTCCTGCACCTATCGCGGCGAATGAAGCAAATGTTTATTTGCCGCGAACACCGCGAACAAAATCAATATGCACCCGAAATCAATTGAGCGCTTCCTTATATATGAATCCGTGGATATAATGTCCGGATTATGAAACATCTGCAAAAGTGGGTATTCCTGCTCCTGGCGGCGGGCGGGATAATCGGTTGTGACGTTGTCGCGCCGATATACATCCCCACTACCGGCGGGTATTACAGTTCCAACATCTCGCCTAAGATACATTGGGTCGCCCGGGGCGACCTTGCCAACCCCGCCGCCGCCATTGACGGAAACCTCTCTACCACCGCACGCAGCAATAACCAGTATGCAGGGGCGGAAATAACAATCGATATGAAGAGAAGGTGCATGTTCCAGACCGTCATCATCGAGCACGGCGCCGCCAGGGGCGGGCACTGCCGAAGCGTCGGTGTCTCTACCAGCGTGGACGGGAAAACCTTCAAGGACCAACACGTCGCGCCCGGCACGCGGCGGGTTACGATCGTCTCGCTGCCCGCCACCAGACTCGCACGCTACCTCCGCCTCAAAGCAGTCAAGCCGGGAATCGGACCATGGGTCATAGCGGAGATTTACCTTCAATAGGGACTAGCAGTCCGTGGTGAAAGTGCTTCGAAAGGCGAGAGCGCGGGATTTCGCCTGTCCACAAGGAACGAAAACGCAGGCGAATTCGAGCAATTCGTCGAGTTTTCGTGACGCAGTGGACGGGCGAAAGACCCGCTCGCAGCCAGAATGACTTTCACCACGGGCTGCTAGGGACTCTCTGCTATGCGTAGCGCTTCGCAGAGCATAGTGGGACCAGGGAATAGGGCGCAGGATGGATTCTTGAATCCGCAATCCGCAATCCGAAATCCGCAATCACAAGCCCCCGAAGGCGCCGAAGAAGGTATGCGGGCGAATAAATGCGCCGCGCGCCGAAGGCTCCGCCTGATAAATCCTCACAGCCCGCTTTCGACGATCACCATGCCGGAGATTATCCGGAAGATGACGTTCTCACGACGGGGGCTTTTCATGCCGTTGAACCTGGCGATATGTGCAGCCGTGGTTCCCGACGGCTGGGACGTGGAGATCATCGACGAGAACATCACCGACACGCCGCACACAGCCGTCGCCGACACCGACGCCGTCGGCATCGGCGCGATGACCACGCAGATCAGCCGGGCATACGAATTAGCCGACCAGTACCGCCGCCTGGGCGTGCCGGTGATCCTCGGCGGCATCCATCCCTCGGCCATGCCCGACGAGGCGCTTCAGCACGGCTCGATCGTCTGCCGGGGCGACGCCGAAGCCACGCTGCCACGCGCCCTGAAAGACCTCGATGCCGGAAACCCAAAACCCTTCTACGACTGGACCGACGTGCCCGAAACGCCCATCGCCACGCCGAGAAAGGACCTGCTCGACCCGGCAGAGTATCTCGTCTTCAACCCCATCCAGACGACCCGCGGCTGCCCGCACTCGTGCACTTTCTGCACTACGCCCGCCATCTTCGGCAAAAGATTCCGCCAGCGGGAAATAAGCGACATCGTCGATGAGATGGCGGAGGCATACGAAACATTCCGCAGCCGGGTGTTCATCTTCTCCGACGACAACGTCGCCGGAAACCACGCATGGGCGATGGAATTGTTCGAGCGGCTCAAGCCGTTAAAAATCCGCTGGGCCAGCCAGTGCGACATCCTCATCGCCAACAACGACCGGCTGCTGGCGACCATGCGCGACAGCGGCTGCATCGGTCTTATCATCGGCCTGGAAAGCCCGAAAAACGAAACGCTCGCCGAATCCGGAAAAAGTTACGCAAAGGCAGAGACCTACATCGAGCGGATAAAGAAGATTCAGTCTTACCGCATCAGCATCTGGGGTTCGTTCATCTTCGGTTTCGACAGCGACGACTGGCGCGACTGCACGGCGGCGGTCCGTTTCGCACAACGGGCCGACCTGTGCATGAGTTGCTACCCGATCCTGACGCCGTATCCCGGCACAGCCGTCTTCGAGCAGTTCCGCCGCGAGGGCCGGTTGCTGACGACCGACTGGGACAAGTACAACGGCGCGACGGTGGTATTCCAGCCGGCGAAGATGACCATAAACCAGCTCCGCCACGCCCAGATGGCGGCATTCCACGAATTCTATACGCCGCAAAGTATGATAAAGCGGCTGAAACTGTTTCCGCTGAAGAAGAACTCCTACCTCGCCAACGTAGCGATTTATCGCGGCCTGACGTATTACTACGGCAAACGAGGCCGACC
>DAOVFI010000603.1 GCA_030673005.1 Planctomycetales bacterium | reverse complement strand
ATGTCATCTCAGGAAGGAGCCAGATATGAAACATCATCCAGGGGATCGACCTGTCGGCAAATGCAAAGGGTGTTGTCTGAACATGCGGACATTTTGTGCTGCCGGGCTTGAGCCGAAGACCGAATGGTCCAGGGGTAACTGTCGAAGCCGGGACGACCGTTCAATTCTGGAAGCCTATCTTCACCCGACCCCGGTTACCGGCGCCAAGGCGGCCAGGCAGCAACGCCGCACCAAGGCATCCAGGATGAACACCGAACCCCACTACAACGGACAAATCTTCACCCCGGCGCGGCAGGGCTGAAACGGCCACGCAAACAGATAACCCCCACGAACCGGGGATGTATTGAGGATTCCTCCCCCCGTGGGCATGTGTCCATGCTCGGTAGTTTTATTATAGGAGCATCACCTATGGGTACGCGTACAGTCGCTCTTTTCCTGTTTTTTTTACTGGCGACCGTCGGTTTTGCATTTATGAGCGGTTGCCGGAACGGTTCACATAATGCGGAGGTTGAATCCGCCAGGCCTCTGCTGACCGGCAGGAAGATTCTGATGGTCATCGCCCCGAAGCAGTTCCGCGACGAGGAACTGTTCACGCCGAGGGAGTATTTCATGATTCGCGGGGCGAAGGTAACGGTGGCGTCTTCGGCGACCGGTGAGATACGCGGGATGCTTGGGCGGACATTCTCGCCGGATGCCAAACTCGCCGACGTCCGGGCCGGCGACTACGACGCGGTCGTCTTCGTCGGCGGGTCGGGCGCGCAGGCGTATTTCGACGACGCCGTCGCCCACAAACTCGCACGCGACGCAGCCGACGGCGGCAAGGTGCTCGGTGCGATCTGCATCGCTCCGGCCATTCTCGCAAAGGCCGGCGTATTGAAGGACCGCTCCGCCACCACCTTTGCCTCGGTCCGGAAAATTCTGGTCGCCGGCGGTGCAAGGCTTATGGACTCCTCCTGCGTCCGCGACGGAAAAATCATCACCGCCGACGGACCCCCTGCCGCAAAAGAATTCGCCGCAGAAATAACAAAGGCGATTACAGACTGAAGGCAGCGAAAACGCCCCGGGTGCGTATTGGAACGCCCGCCTACCGGCAGGCAGGCAGTAGAGCGGAGATTGTGGGTGACCGGCGCCGCGCAGAAAAGTGAAGTAAATTACTGTGCTCTCTGTGTTTTCTGTGGTAAATTTCCGAGTAGTCAACGTCGGGTAGCCGCGAGGAAAAAGGCGCAGCATGGAAGATGTCATTCGCATAAAGCCGCACCACTTCGTCGATATTATTACTGCCTTCGGGGCCGGTGGGCGATTCGAACCGCACCCGTACGGGCACGCCGTTCATACCGTTGCCAAACGTATCCTGAGCAATCGCAGCGTCCTGCTGGAAATGGAGTTGGGCGCCGACGACATCTGCCTACCCTGCATACACAACATCAACGGCCTGTGCGACGATACAATCGACACCTCTTATCGGCCCGAAGCACCGTCGTCCAAAAAACAATGGAACCTGTTGATTGACCGGCGCTGGTGCGAGCGATTGAAAATCAAACAGGG
>DAOVFI010000224.1 GCA_030673005.1 Planctomycetales bacterium | reverse complement strand
GAAGGCGTCGCCAAGGCAATCGAGATCGGAAGGCGTCTGCGAAAACGCGGATACGAGATGGTCGGCATCCGCCTGGATTCGGGCGACCTGGCATATCTCAGCATCGAGGCCCGAAAGATGCTCGATGAGGCCGGTTTTCCCGAAGCCGCCGTCGTCGCCAGCAACGACCTGGACGAGCACATCATCCGCGACCTTAAGGAACAGGGCGCGACGATCGGCGTCTGGGGCGTCGGCACGCGACTGGCGACCGGATACGACCAGCCCGCGCTCGGCGGCGTGTACAAACTCTCAGCCGTCCGCAATCCCGACGAGGACTGGCAATATAAAGTCAAACTCTCCGAGCAGGCGATAAAAGTCTCCAACCCCGGCATCCTCCAGGTCCGCCGCTATCACGCCGACGGCGAATTCCAGGCCGACATGATCTACGATGAAAACCTGGGCGTCCCGGACCAGGCCGTTATCGTTGACCCGATGGACCCGACACGGCGGAAGGTCATCCCGCCCGAAACCGCCTTCGAGGACCTGCTGGTTCCGGTCTTCCGCGGCGGCAGGCGTGTGTATGAAAGCCCGCCGCTGGATGCGATTCGGCAGCAGGCGATCGACCAACTCGCCGCCCTGCACCCCGGCATACGCAGGTTCGTCAACCCGCACGAGTACCCGTCCGGCCTGGAAAAAGAACTGCACGAACTAAAGACTCGCCTCATCCTTGAAGCCCGTGGCCTGGCGGATCAGGTCGGGACGCAGGAGTAGGCCGGGACGCAGCGCAGCGGAGTCCCGGCAAAACGCTACCATAATTGGACGGGGGTGCATCCCGTTTGAATATGTAAGACGAGCGTATTCGTCCAAAGCCGACGGACCAAAAAAACGATCACTCCGATGGGGCTGAACAATTACCAATTTTTTTTTAATTTCCCCTTGACATAGTGTTGATTGTACACTATACTATGTGTAGAAGATACACGAAGGGAAATGCAATGAGCGTTACATACGAATATCCCAGGCCGGCGTTGACGGTCGATTGCGTGGTCTTCGGTTTGGACGCCGAGGACCTGAAGGTGCTGCTGATTCAGCGTGGCATCGAGCCTTTCGCCGGTCGGTGGGCGTTGCCCGGCGGGTTCGTTCGCGTGGACGAATCTCTGGAGGACGCGGCCCGGCGGGAACTGCGGGAAGAGACCGGCATCGGCGAGGTTTTTCTGGAGCAGTTATATACCATCGGCACGCCGGGCCGGGACCCACGCGAGCGGGTGGTAACGGTTGCGTACTACGCGCTGGTCAAACTTTCCGACCACACCATCCGCGCCGCCACCGACGCACGCAACGCAGCCTGGTTCGCCGTCGATGACGCGCCGCCGCTGGCGTTCGATCACGACCGCATCCTCGCGATGGCGCATGAGCGGCTGCGGGGGAAGGTGCGGTATCGACCGATCGGCTTTGAGTTGCTGCCGCCGAAGTTCACGCTGCGGCAGTTGCAGCACCTGTACGAGGCAGTGCTCGATCGGACGCTGGATAAGCGGAACTTTCGCAAGAAGATAATCAGGATGGGCATACTCGTCGATCTGGACGAGATCGAGACCGACGTCGCACACAGGGCGGCGAGGCTCTATTCCTTCGACAAGAAAAAGTACGACCGCATGACCAGACAGGGATTCAACTTCGAGATATGACCATAGCGGAGGTTTTTTAAAAAAAGCCATGAAAGACAGAACGGACAAGACAGTGAAGAAGGCGTTGATTCTCGTGGACATACAGAACGATTTTCTCCCCGGCGGCGCGCTGGCCGTGCCGGACGGCGACAAGGTCGTGCCCGTCGCCAATGACCTGATTGAAAGGTTCGGTTCTGTGCCTTATCGCTGTTCATCTGGTGGGTGGCACGGTCAAGTCGAAGACTTGGCCGTGAAAGGCGGCGCCACGGACGTGAAGGGCGGCGCCAAAGACGTGAAGGGCGGCATCACGGCCAAGCCTCACTTCGTTCGGTTTGACCGTGCCACCTATAGTACAACCCATTTTGCCACCAACGTCCATCAAACCAAACGTGACAGGCCACTAATCGTCGCCACGCAAGACTGGCACCCGGTCGGCCACGGTTCGTTCGCCGGCCGGCACTCCGACAGGAAAGTCGGCGACGTTATCGACCTGAACGGCCTGGAGCAGATCCTCTGGCCGGACCACTGCGTGCAGGGAACCGCCGGGGCCGATCTCGCCGCCGCCCTGAAGACCGACCGCATCGACAAGGTCTTTCGCAAGGGCACGGACGCGGGCATCGACAGTTACAGCGGTTTTTTCGACAACGGCCGACGAAAGTCCACCGGCCTGGGCGAGTACCTAAAGGACCGGGGCGTTGAGGAAGTCTTCATCTGCGGTCTGGCGACGGACTACTGCGTCAAGGCCACAGCGCTGGACGCCGTGGGACTTGGCTTCAGAACGTATCTTATCAAAGACGCCTGCCGGGGCGTGAACCTCAATCCCGGCGACGTGGATAAGGCGATTGAAGAAATGAAATCAGGCGGCGTCAGGATCATCGAATCCGACGATCTTCGGGCATAACAGAGTGTGAAATGAAGGGAGGTTGAAAATGTTGAGACTTTTGACTATTCGACAAGGCGAGCGAGCAGCGGTGTGGGACAAGAACGGGCGGGTGAAGTTCGTTGACGGTCCGAGGCGGTTGTTTCTTTTCCGCCGGACGGTCCAGCCCCTCACGCGCCACAGCGCCGGGGCCGACCAGTACCTTATAGTCGAGTTTAATGACGGGCATTGCGAGCACCTTCGCGGGCCGGCGTCGGTGTGGTTCGACCCGGTCGCCCACAAGGAAATCCGCGTCGAGCCTGCCCTGCCGATTAACTCGCACGAAGCGGTCGTGGTCTATCGGCGCGACGACGAGCAGGTGCGTCGCCGGGTAGTCCGCGGGCCGGCAATGTACGTGCCGACGGAGGACGAATGGCTGCACGAGTTCCGCTGGCACGGCGCCGACCCGCGCGACCAGCGGCGGAAAGTGCCCTCGGCGCTGAAATTCGTGAAACTGCGGACAATCCCCGACCAGATGTACTTCGACGTCGAGGGCGTTCGCACTGCCGACGACGCGATGCTGGTGATAAAACTGATGATCTTCTTCGAACTGGCGGACATCGAGGTTATGCTCGACCAGACGCACGACCCGATCGCCGACTTCATCAACGCGGTATCCGCCGACGTGATCGATTTCGTCGGGGCGGCGAGTTTCGAGCAGTTCAAGACGCTGACCGAGCAGCTCAACGACCTGTCGAGTTACACGAACCTGACCCGCCGGGCCGAGCGCATCGGGTATAAGATAAGCAAGGTCGTCTATCGCGGATACACCGCCGGCGAGAAACTCCAGGCGATGCACGACAGCGCCATCGAGACCCGCACGAGCCTGAAACTCGAGGCCGAGACGGAACAGCAGGCGCAGGAACTGGCCGATTTGAAGTTGCAGCGAGAGGCCGAACGGGCGACAAAGCAGGGACAGTTGGAGCAGCAGCAGGTCGAGCACGAGGCCCGCATGAAACGTATCGCACACGAGGAGAATATCCGCAGCCGCCGGGCCGAGCAGGAAAACGAGGCGAAGGCAAAGCGGGCGATGAACCGGATCGAACTGGAGCACCTCAAGGCCGGGAACGCCGAACAGATACGCCTGCTGAAGGGTATGCAGGAGATGCAGGTCGATTTGACCCGCTACCTGGTCGCCCAGTATCAGAATCCCGACCGCCTGATCCGCATCGCCGCCGACAGTCAGGCACAGTTACACGTTCACGAGAATTGATTGCAGGGCGCCGCGGTCGCGTGGCATGGCCGCCTGCCTGCCGGTAGGCAAGGTCCCGGCCATGATTCACGGGCGAGACTCGTTCCTTGGAGACGCCCGTGCTGCGTATAAGGTGGCACGGTCAAGTCGAAGACTTGGCCGTGTTTAGCCCCGGATGGGGCGGTCGTTTTTAGCCCAGTGCGCAATCCGACGACAGTCGGGCAAGCACTGGGTTACAATGACTCAAAAAGATCAAGCCCCATCGGGGCGTTCGTAAGGCTCAGAGGCTTCACGATCGCCCCTTGCGGGGCTTGAACGATTCTGAAAACCGTTTCCCCAGGGCTTGCCTCCGGCTGCGCCCTGGGCTAAAAACGACCGCCCCTGACGGGGCTAAACTTGTGGAAGGAGTGGATAGTGGATAGAAGTACCGAAAAAAAGGTTGTCTGGACGGGTCGGCATCTGGACCTTGTCGTTCGAGGCCGATGGGAGTACGTCGAGCGTAAGAACATCACCGGGATCGTCGGTATCGTTCCTGTAACCGACGACGGCAAACTCATCCTCATCGAGCAGTATCGCCCGCCGGTGGACTCGCGTGTAATCGAATTGCCGGCCGGTCTTGTCGGCGACATCCCGGGCCAGGCCGACGAGGCGTTCGAGACAGCCGCCCGTCGCGAGTTAATCGAAGAGACCGGATACCAGGCCGGCAGGATGAGGCGTCTTTTCAGCGGACCCATATCGGCCGGGATCTCCAACGAGCAGATAACCTTCTTCCTCGCCACCGACCTGAAAAAAATCGCCCCCGGCGGCGGAGACGACAGCGAAGAAATCACCGTCCACGAAGTCCCGCTCGATGAGATTCCGACCTGGCTCCTGGACAGACAGGAGCAGGGGCTTCTGATAGATCTGAAGGTCTATTCCGTCCTGCCGTTCGGAGCCGTCAATCTGTTTGCATGTCGTAACGAAACAAGGCGACGCATGACATAATCCTACCCGCTCAAACGGGATGCGCCCTCCTGGTCGGGTTTGATTATTCCGCGTTCGGTGATGAT
>DAOVFI010000299.1 GCA_030673005.1 Planctomycetales bacterium | reverse complement strand
TGACGCTCTGCTTCGAGCCGATCCCGCGCCGGCGGGCGCCGGCGCGAACCGCCACAGCGCCGAACGCCGAAGCCGAACGACCCGAAGACCCCGCAGGCCGGTAATCGCTAAGCGAGCGGAGACAATGTAGCGGGATTACAGGGATTATGAGATTATTTTGATTGAAACAAAGAAAAAGGAAAATCCCCATAATCCTGTAATCCCCGTAATCCTGCTCTGACCGGATGATTGTAACCAACAGCGCTTGAATTTTTTACGAAAGAGGTTCATTTTTTTATTATCAACCAAGTTTCTGCCAGAGCATGGCGGCGTTGAAGATGACGTGGATGAGGATGGGGCTTATCAGTCGGCCGGTGCGCTCGTAGTTGTATCCCAGTGCGACTGACAGGACGAAAAGGGACGGTATGCCCTGCGGCTGGTGGTAATGGGCGGCGGCGAATATGACCGAGGTCGCCAGGATCGCCGGCCAGGGGCCGCCGAGGTGCTTGCGCAGCAGCGACTGGAGCAGCCCGCGGAAGAACAATTCTTCGGCAACCGGCGCCAGGACGACCGCCCCGAAGAACACCAGCCACCGCCACATCGGTGTCGCTGACGGAAGGAACTCCAGGTACGGATGCTCGCTCGGTTCGACGTGCAGCCACTTCAGCAGAAATTTCGCCAGGAACAGCATCATGATGCACAGCGGAAGTGTCGCCAGGTACCCCGCGACGCCTCGTCCGACGTCACTGATCCAGTGCCGACCGCTCAAGCCGAATCCCCTGCCCAGCCCGTGCCGGAATGTCATCGCCGCGACGGTCAGGACGGCGATAATCATAACCAACTGCCCGGCGAACATGGCCGGCAGAGAAACGGTAACGGGGACGGGTTTGTCCTCGACCAGTTTGACGCCCTGGACCGCCGCCGCGACCGACAGCGCCAGATTCGTCGCGACCCAGAATATCATGTAAACCGTCAGGACGTGCAGGATATGCAGACCGTTGGGCCGGCCCGGGACGCGGCGGAGAAGAAACTTCTCGGGCCGGAGCAGGCGCACGAACACCCAGACGACCAGGACGCAGAGACCCGCCGCCAGCAGGGCCATTATCGGACCGCCGCTCATGTTGCTGCCGCTTGCCGGTTGCGTCGCGGCCTGCGAGCCTTCGGCAAGAAGGCAGGCCGCCGGTATCAGACTGTCTAAAGGATTTGACATCGCTTCCCAAGCCGTTAACGTAATCCTGACCGTGAGCAAAAATATATTAGACCGGATAGTCGAAACCAAGCGGAAAGAAATCGCCGCTGCGAAGCGCGCCCTCCCGCTGGAGCAGATCAAGGCGGACATTTCCGCCGCACCGCGCGTACGTAACTTCTTTACGGCCTGCACCCGTCGGCCCGAAAAACTCATCAACGTCATCGCCGAGGTTAAGAAAGCCTCGCCTTCAGCGGGCCTGATCCGCCCTGATTTCGACCCGGCCCCAATCGCCCGGGAATACGCCGGCGCCGGCGCCGCTGCCATCAGCGTCCTGACAGATCGCGAATACTTCGGCGGCTCGCTGGAGTACCTCCAGGCCGTCCGCGACGCCGTCAACCTGCCGGTTCTGCGGAAAGACTTCATCATCGACCCGTACCAGGTCTGGCAAAGCCGCGCCGCCGGCGCCGACGCGATACTCCTGATCGCCGAATGCCTCACGCCGGGCGAACTGACCGACCTGATGATCCTTGCCGCCTCGCTGAAACTGACCTGCCTTGTCGAGGTGCACGGGATGGGGAACCTTATGCGCGTCCGTTCGATGATCGGCTTTCCGCACGCCGCCTACAGCCTGCTGGGGATTAATAACCGCGACCTGACTACCTTTAAGACCGACATCGCCACCACGGTGCGACTGGCCGAACTTGTGCCGAATAAGTCCGCGCTTGTCAGCGAATCGGGCATCAAAACCCGCTCAGATGTCAAGCGTCTTGCCGGCGCCGGCGTCAATACGGTGCTTATCGGCGAGACGCTCATGCGGGCCGAGAACATCAAAGATAAAATGGACGAACTGTTCGCGCCCGAAAAATTGTAGGGTGTGGGAGGTTCTTTTTCCTGCACACCGAATCGCTGTTAACGGCGGACTTCGCGCTGCTCCCATAGACGAACCGCTTCCGGTTTGCGGAGGTAGAGCGGGAGCAGATCATTGAATTTGCAGAATTGCCCTGCCGCCGCCATCCGCCGCCCGACCCGCCAGACGCCTTCGGCCGTCGGCAGCCAGAAACGCTCATCGGCGACGGTAACATCCTGACCGGAAATCTGATGGTAGCCCAGACCTTCGCCGAGAAGCGTTATCGGCCGGGGGGCATGGGCGAGAAAATCTTCAACACTGATAAGCCCGGGCGGACATTCCGGAACGGCCCGTTCGCCATTGGCCATAAAGACGGCGGCGTATATGGAATCCTTCGCGTCCATAACCACGCCGAGATGGCCCTTGAGACCGGCGCTGGCTGCGTTTTCAGCCACGGCCTCGACGGTGGGCACAGCCGCACAGCGGATTTTCTCCACCACCTGCCCCAGCGTTCGCGCCACGGTAATACCGACGCGAAGCCCGGTGAAACTGCCCGGCCCGATTGAAATGTACACTTCCTCCAGGTCGGCTGCTCGCAGGCCGTGACGGTTTAGCAGTTCGTTCAGACGCCCGACAAGTTGAACGGCGTGCCGCCTGTCGGCCTCGAAGGCGACGCACTCGATTAGTTCGCCGCTGGCGCCAAGCGCCACGCCGCCGCACCGGCAGGAAGTCTCTATCGCTATGGAAACAGGCTTCTCCATGACGGGAATGATTCTATGCGTTAAACACGGTGACGGGCAAACAGGATATTAATGCGAAATCACTTTATTTGATTTAGAATATCGTATGAGCTTTTTCCGGAGACAGAAAATTGACAGCCAACGATGACAGTAAGGAACAATCAACCGGCAAGACCCGCCGGCGCAAGGGTCGTTTTCGTCGATGGCTGATTATCCTGCTGATATTCCTGGCTGCGCTGGTTTGGTCGGGTCCGTATCTCGCTTCGACCGATACGGCAAGGGACATGATCGTCTCGGCGGTCAATTCACGCATTTACGGTACGATCCGGATTGACGATCTTTCATTGTCCTGGCTGGGACCTTGCCACATCGACGGGCTGCGGGTTAAGGACACCTCCGGCAGGGAGGTTCTGGAAGTCGAGCGGATTACCTTCTCGGCCGGGGCATTGCGCGGTCTTACCGGACTGGAGGATTTCGGGCACGTCGAAGTCGTCAAACCCCGCCCGAACCTTATTTTCGGAGTCGAAGCCGACGGGCGTATCTCCGTCTCCATCGACAAGGCGCTCCAACTGCGAAAACCCTCTGAAAAGCCTCCGCCGAAACCGACCGGTCGGATCACCATCCGCGACGGGTTCGTGCGGATGGTGCTGCCGACTGGAATGACCGGTTCGGTATCGGGTCTCGAAGGCGAATTTCATCTCAATACGCTCAAAGACGTTACCGGAAAAGTCTCATGGGACTGGGCCGAGATTTATAACCTGGCGTTCGGAAAAGCGGAATTCACACCGACTTATCGCAACGACTGTTTCGATCTGCCCATCACGACGATCCCCGTTTGGGCCTGCCGGCCACCCTCCATCAGTCCCAAGCCACCCGTTCAGAAGTCTGAACCGGCCGACGGGTTCCTGCACTTGCGCTGCGCCATTGACCTGTCCGGCCCGGAGCCTGTGCTGAAGATTCCGAACGA
>DAOVFI010000484.1 GCA_030673005.1 Planctomycetales bacterium | reverse complement strand
GAGGCAGCGCGTCAACACCGCCCAACGGACATCGGGATTTCTACCATAACAGCGGATTCGGCCCCGACGGCGCGATAGACCCGAACTACGCCAAACGCATCGGCGACGTTATCGAAGCCTGCGACCGCCTGGGAATGGTCGTTATTTTACAGATGTTCTATTTCGGGCAGGACACGGTTTTCGAGGACGAACGTGGCATCCTCGCCGCGCTCGATAACGGCGTTGATCTCGTCTGCGAGCGCGGCTACAGGAACGTGCTCATCGAGATCGCCAATGAGATAATGAACGACCACTATCATCACCCGGTTCTAAAGCCGGCGCGGGTGCACGAACTTATAATTCGCGCCCGCAAGCGAGGAAAAGAAGAGCACGGCAGAGAACTCTTCGTCAGCACCTCCGAGGCGGCGATGATGAAAACCTCCGAAGGTTCGTTTATGGCGGACAATCAATGGGCCACAGAAGAAGTTGACCGGGTGTTCCAGGCAGCCGACTTCATCCTCCTGCACGGTGGCGATGGTATCGAAGTCGGTCCGGTCGGCAGCGTCGGCCTGGTAACCGAAAAAATCGACTATTTCCACTCCCGGCCGTGGTTTGCCGATTCACCCAAGCCCATCATTTTCAACGAATCCAACGGCGAGAAGGCCTTTGAAGCCATAGTTGAACGGGGAGCGTCCTTCGGGCTTCACTCGAATAATTGCCAGACAATGTGGCCTCCGAAATGGGGCGTGTGGGAACCGGAGCATCTGTGGTTCTTCAATAAGACGAAGACCCTGACAGGGAATTAGTCGGGCGCCGTTACTTACACGCGGCGACGATCCGCTCCAGCAGGGTTACGGAGATATCGTTGCTTTCTTCTTTCGGGCTTCGGTTCGGGCTTTGCGATACGACCATGTCCAGGCTCGGGCAGACCCAGATGTGGTTGCCCGCCGCCCCTGATGCGGCGAAGGAGTCCTTAGGCAGCGCCGGCCAGAGGACGCCGTGGTCATTAACCCAGAAACCGTGCCCGTATTTCCACTTATCCTTCGCGTTGTTGGCCATGATGTCCGGGGAAGTTTTGGTGGCCTGGCGCATCCAGTCTTCCTGGATGACCTGGTTATCTTCCCACCGTCCGAAGTGCAGCCACAGCAGCCCCATCCGCGCCATGTCGCGCGCGTTTGAGTCGCAGCGCGGACTGTGGCCGAAGATGTTCTTGACGGCTTCGGGCGGGTGTTGAAAATCCGTATAGCGATACGCCCACACACCGCCGATGGGGTTGCGGATCTTCTCTTCCATCAGTTTTCCGAAGCCCGGAAGGCGGTCCGGGTCGCTGCTGTCGTAAAGCCCGTAGGCCATCTCGATCGCATGACAGAAAATGTTCATGCCGAAGGTCTGATAGTGGAAGGTGCTCCCGGGCGTCTCGCCGGGTTTCATATAGCCGGAGGTGTTGCTTATCAGTTGTCGAAGTGTAATGCCGCGATCTTCGGGCTTTGCGAATCGACCCGGCTTGGGGCCTTTACCTTCCGGCACATCCATCATTTCGGGGTAATAATCGACCGCCAGGTCATCTGGCGAGCCTATCTTTCCCTCGGCGAGGGCAACGCCAAGCACGGAGGAAAACACGCTCTTGGTGGCCGACGCCATGTTACGCCTCTCGTCCGTCGCCACTCCCTGCTCCCATTCGGCCACCATGCGCCCGGCGCGCACTACGACTATGCGGAAGGGGTTCTCGCCGGCCTGCCCCTGGTGCCACTGCCGAGCGGCCTCCAACTTTTCGGCGTCCATACCGACGTCCTGCGGCTCGACTCGTTCCCACTCATTTCCCGGAAATACGGTTTCCATTACAAATCTCCTCAATCTCAATATGAATTACATTGTTAGAAAATAAACACCAACGACTCAATGTTCCATCAATTCTATCAACAGCCTTTACCAAACAGCTGGTGATTATCACATTAAATTAGAGAATGCAAGAGATGGCGGAGTTGTTTAATGTGACAGCGCCGGGGCTAGCATTTATAGGGACAGACGTAATATCTTGTTGACATTTGTGGGTGTTGCGTGTAGTTTGGTGTCATTATGGCTAGAATTGCACGAATAGTAGTGCCGGGAATGCCCCATCACGTTACACAGCGGGGCAACCGGCGGGACGATGTT
>DAOVFI010000658.1 GCA_030673005.1 Planctomycetales bacterium | reverse complement strand
GGTTGGCTTGCAATGACTAAACACGCTTCTTCTAATGGATTTCCGCCACAGCGGATATTCGATCTCGGCTGTGCTCGGAATGACGTTTATACGGTATATGTTGAAGCTGCGGTTTTTCCACCTCGACCGGTCCAGTTCGTGTGGAAGAATTCACCTCGCGGTTTATCGAGGCGTTCGTAAGTATGGGCGCCGAAATAATCACGCTGGGCCTGTAAAAGATTGGCCGGCAGGCGCTCGTGGCGATAACCGTCGTAGAAGGCCAAAGCCGAGCTTGTAGCCGGCATCGGAATGCCCATCTGTACCGCTGTGGTAACGACACGTCGCCAGGCGGGTTGCGTTTTTTCGACGGCATCCTTAAAAAACGGGTCGAGCAGCAGGTTGGTCAGGTCCGGGTTTTTATCGAAGGCCTCCTTGATTTTGCCTAAGAAGACCGAGCGGATTATGCAGCCGCCTCGCCACATCAGGGCGATACCGCCGTAGTTTAAATTCCAGTTATGCTCAGTGGCCGCGGCGCGCATAAGTTGATAGCCCTGGGCGTAGCTGACGATTTTCGCCGCGTAAAGGGCCTGACGCAAATCGTTGATGAACTGCTTTTTGTCGCCGCTGAACTTCGGCTCCGGGCCGGATAAAACTTTGGATGCTGCAACGCGTTCTTCTTTTAGAGCTGACAGGCAGCGAGCAAAGACCGCTTCACTGATGAGCGTCAGAGGTTGGCCGAGGTTCAATGCCTCGATAGCGGTCCATTTGCCGGTTCCCTTCTGGCCGGCGATATCGAGGATAAAGTCGATAACCTCATTGTCGTCCTCGGCTTTATAAGCAAGGATGTCCCGCGTGATTTCGATAAGGTACGAGTTGAGCTCGCCTTCGTTCCATTCGGCTAAACACTCGTGCATTTCCTGGTTGGTCATTCCAAGGCCTTCGCCCATCATCTGATAGGTCTCGCATATCATCTGCATATCGCCGTATTCGATTCCGTTGTGGACCATTTTCACGAAGTGCCCGGCCCCGTTCTCGCCGACCCATTCGCAGCACGGCTCGCCGTCGTCTGTCTTAGCGCAAATAGACTGGAACATGGGCTTGATGTGCTCCCATGCAGGCGGTGAGCCGCCGGGCATAATCGATGGCCCTCGCAGAGCGCCTTCTTCGCCGCCGGAAACACCGGTGCCGATGTAGAGTTTACCCTTACTCTCGACGTATGCCGT
This sequence comes from Planctomycetales bacterium, assembly GCA_030673005.1. GTDB lineage: Bacteria > Planctomycetota > Phycisphaerae > SM23-33 > SM23-33 > DAOVFI01. Next base: position 163 of record DAOVFI010000658.1, on the reverse strand, counting down.
GCGCCGCATAGTGTCGGGGAAATGCGAGTTACCGCCATCAATGATGATGTCACCGTCTTCGAGGTAAGGAAGCAATTTTTCAATGAAGGCATCGACCGCTGCACCGGCTTTGACCATTAACATAATCTTGCGGGGCGTCTTTAAATTTCCAATAAGCTCTTCG
>DAOVFI010000503.1 GCA_030673005.1 Planctomycetales bacterium | reverse complement strand
TGTGCTCCGAGGCCCGCGGTGAGGCCTTGAATCTGATTGATACGTTTATCCTTCCGCCCTGTCAGGTTACTTCCATCGGCGGGCTTGCGCCCGACGGTAGCAATCTCTATACGGGCGACCTTGTGGTCGGAGATCCGACGAAAGCCGGTTATCACCACATCGACTGCTCTGACGGCACGATACTGGCCTCAGGCGACGTGCCGTCCACTAACGTGGTTAATTACCTGCCGACGGGGGCGGCAAGAAAAGGTGAGAATCTTTTAATGACTGTCTTCACCGGCGAAACGACCGGAATCGTGGAATTCACTCCGGGCGGTTCGGTCTCGGCCGTCTTTCAGTTACAGGGCACCGAATCGAATACACGCAGCAAGGGATTGACGTGGGACGGCAAATTCATCTGGCAGGCACATTATTCGCCCGGATGCGGTCGGCTTTTCGCGATAGATCCGACGACCGGCGACCGCGTCAACGAACTTCGGGTCGATCCGTATGCTTTCGGCCTGGCGTTGGATGGCAATAATTTCCTCGTTTCGCACCACAACCCAACCGACTCGACCAGTTACATCGCCAGATACGACCGCTCCGGCGAGAAACTGGGCTACTGGTCGCTTCCGGGCGACATGTCGCCCAAAGCGGCTATCGGCGACATGGCCGTTACCGAAAACGGACTGTACGCACACGTTCTGGGAAGCAATACCATCGCCCATTTCGCTATGCCTGCATCGTCATTAAGTCCTCCTTCGCTGCCGTCAAGCGTACATGCCTATTCCGTCAACACCCAGGTCGGCATCAGTTATGACGGTAAGACTGTCGTCGATTCCCAGACCGGCGTCGGTTACGAACAACTGCCCATAGCCGCTTCCCTCGAGCGCGAGATGGCGGACGACGGGATAGAAGTGGAGTCGCTGGCGCGTACGTATTATGACGAAAGCGGCGTTCACAACGTGGTCAACGCATTCGCTTACGGGCAGAACCGCGAATCGGAATTGCAGGCCGACGCCACACTGACAGTCAGCAAGACGATCTACATTGCCCCGTCCTCGTCCTTTCCGTACGGTACTGCGGTATGGGCCAACGGCCAATTGACGTTCAACGGTGTCCTCCAGGCCTTTCGCTTCGAAGGTGAAGGTGAAGGTGAAGGTGAAGGTTGGCCCGAAGCAGATGGAATGAGCGCGGTTTTCGGGGCGAAGGTTATCAAGACCGGGCCGGGAGGCGAAGTAACCTGCTTTGACGGAAGTGTTTCGCTCATCGGGCAGGAGGGCGAGGCGTGGGTCCAGGCCGTTATAACCGGTGGCGCAAATACCGGCGCAATCCAGCAGGCATGTGCGGCTATGACCATGACCGACGAACTGGCCAGCCTCACGCTTGATGACATAAAGGTGGGTTTCAGCGTCTATGCTGTCGTCGGGCAGGCATTTGACGTTGACATAATCTTCAACGCCCAGGCGATCGTTCCCTGCATGACCGATGGATTGGCGATAGAGGCGGCCTTCGGGACAGACGGCGATCTCGGCGCAGAATACACCGGTCCCGACGACGGCCCCGGCCCATACGAAGACGGATACACGGGCGGACCCTGGCCGGGCTGGCAGGGATGGGTTCCGGAGCCATCGACTGCGGTGCTGCTCGTAATCGGCGCTCTGCTCGGACGGTGGCGGCGAAGGAATAATCGCAGGAATTATGCCTGATACATCGGCCTGCAGGTTTCAGCGAGGTGTGCCTATGCCACACCAACGCCGTCTTATTCACTTTTCCGGAACTGTCCAGGGCGTCGGCTTCCGCTACACCTCACATCGTCTGGCCGGGCGGTACGACGTAACCGGATACGTCAGGAACCTGCCGGACGGACGAGTAGAAATCCTCGCCGAAGGCCCGCCGGAACAGATAGACGCTTTCCTTCTGGACCTGCGTAATCAAATGGGAAATTACATCCGCCGGACGGAACAGACCATCTCCGAACCGACGGGGCAATTCACCGGATTCGAAGTCCGATTCTGATAAGATTAGAGCAGGCAGGCTGGGCCGGAGCGCAGG
>DAOVFI010000183.1 GCA_030673005.1 Planctomycetales bacterium | reverse complement strand
CGGCCTCAACAGTCTCGTCGAAGCCGGCGAGGATGAACTTGCCTTTCTGGCCAACGTGCGCTACGAGCGGTTCATGTCCACGACGAAGGCCGCAGCGGTAATCGTCGCCGACGACTACGACGGACCCGGCGAGAGCCTCATTCGCTGCAAGGACCCGTATTTCGCCTACCGTGAGGCGATGGTGGAACTGTACGGCTTCCGCCGCCACCCGTTCAGCGGCGTGGATGCTTCCGCCCGGATCGATCCGAGCGCGAAAGTGGCCGATGATGCGGCAGTGGCGCAGTTCGTAACCGTCGGACCGGGGGCCGAAATCGGTTCCGGTGCGGTGTTGTATCCGGGCGTCTTTGTCGGCCCGGACGTGCGGATCGGGGCCGATTGCATACTTTATCCCAACGTCGTGCTATACGACGGAACGGTCCTGGGCGAGAGGGTAACGATCCACGCCGGGACGGTCATCGGTCAGGACGGTTTCGGTTACGCCACGCACGACGGAAGGCACGAGAAGATCCCACAGGCCGGTTGGGTCGAGATCGGCGATGACGTGGAGATAGGCGCGTGCTGCGCGATCGACCGCGCCACGATGGGCGCGACCGTCATCGCCGCCGGAACAAAATTCTCCAACCTCGTAGCCGTCGGGCACGGTACGAAGGTCGGAAAGCACTGCCTGTTCGTCGCCCAGGTCGGCGTAGCTGGCTCGACGACGATAGGCGATTACTGCACCCTTGCCGGGCAGGCCGGAATCGTCGGTCACATATGCCTCGGCAACTACGTCCGCGTCGGCGCCAAGGCCGGCGTAACCGGTGATGTGCCCGACGGAAAGGAAGTCCTCGGCGTCCCGGCAGTACCCCTGGCCCAGGCCCGGCGGGTGTACTCCGTAATGAATCAGTTGCCGCGACTGCGATTGATGGTCAAAAAACTCACCGCCGAGGTCGCCGCCCTGAAGGGCAAGGTCTGGAACGATAAGGATTAGGATCGGCGGAAGTAACGACCGTCGAACGCGAGTTCGCTGTCAACCTCAAATCTGTTGGTGGCACAGGTTTGTAACCTGTGCCAGCCGCAGAGGTTACAAATCTGTGCCACCACAAATTGATGATTGACAGAGTACTGTTGAAATCAAACCATTTGAACCATGCCTGAAGCGGAATGTGCCCGTAAAAATAATCCATTTATTGGAAACATTTTGCGCGTTGCCAGCGTCTAATATATAGGGTATAATAGTATGGATGTGGTTTTTGGGGCTGCCGGCGCGGCTGGCAGGGAAGCATGGTGGACTTATGGGCCGTGGAAATGTAAAAAAGGACAGGAGCCGGAGGCGGAGCCCGCACTATGCGCGGTCGCCGGGTCCGGACTGTGAAGATTATTTCCGCGTCCCACCGTCGGCGTCCAGACCCAAACGGGTGTTTGTCAACTGCCATTACTGTGGTTATGCCCCTCCGCACAGCGAAATACCCGCCGACGGGGCCTGCCCGAAGTGCGGCGGGATGAGCTGGGACAGGTTCGCCCTGGCAGAACCGCTGGTGCCGAAACACATGAAATAGCACACGCTTACAGCGAATAAAAGTTCGACAGCCCACAGACAGCAATCTGTGGGCTGTTTTTTTTCTCCCGGTTCCTGTACAAATACCCAATAATGTAACCTTGCAACGAACAGGGATTCGCCATGCAGGCGGTTATTATATCTATCGGGGACGAGTTACTGGGCGGAGTGAGCGTCGATACCAACAGCGCTTATCTTTCACGCCGGCTTGCCGAGCGCGGTATCGTAACGGTCCGGCACGAGACGGTCGGCGACGACGCCGGACGGATTGCCGTGGCCATTGCCCGCGCCGCCGATGAGGCCGAGGTCGTCGTCGTTACCGGCGGACTCGGCCCGACGCCGGACGACCTGACTCGCAAGGCGCTGGCGGCGGCGATGGGCGTCGAACTCGTAGAAGACGCCCGGTCAACCGAGCGAATCTCGGCCTATTTCGAGCGGATCGGGCGTCAGATGAAACCATCCAACCTTAACCAGGCGATGATTCCGGCAGGGGCAGAGGCGATAGACAACGATTTCGGCACGGCCCCGGGCATCGCCGCCCACCTGGGCGGCGCTCGCGTCTTCGTCCTGCCGGGTCCGCCCAATGAAATGACCGGGATGTTCGAGCGGAAAGTTACAGGCCGACTGCCATCCGCCGGCGTCATCGTTCGAAAAAACCTTCACGCATTCGGGACCGGCGAATCCGACATCGGCGAGCGAATAGCCGACCTGATGGCCCGCGACGCCAACCCCAAAGCCTTGCCTGCCGGCAGGCAGGTCGGCACGACCGCCAAAGGCGGGATTATCTCCATACGAATCGCCGCCTCCGGTGCTGCCGTCGGCGAGGCTGACGCACTTGCTGAAAAAACGGCAGACGAGGTACGTCGGCGACTGGGCGAAATTATCTTCGGCCAGGACGACCAAACCCTGCCCTCGGTGGTCGCCTCGGCCCTGAAGGCGGCCGGGCTGACACTGGCGGTGGCCGAGTCCTGCACGGGCGGGATGATCGCCCGGATGATTACCGACACGCCCGGCGCAAGCGAATACTTCCTCGGCGGCGTAGTCTCGTACGCCAATTCCGCTAAAGTGGCGATGCTGGGTGTCCGGGCAGATTTGCTCGAAGCCCACGGCGCCGTCAGCGAACAAGTCGCAGCCGCAATGGCCGAGGGCGCGCGTGAGAATTTCGGCTCCGATTTCGGCCTGTCCGTTACCGGCATTGCCGGACCGACCGGCGGCTCTGCCGATAAACCCGTCGGACTGGTCTATATCGCCCTGACCGGACCGGGCGGTTCAACCGTCCACCGCCACATCTTCAGCGGCGCACGCAACATCATCCGCCGCCGCGCCGCACTGACAGCATTGAACCACCTGCGACTGGCGCTGCGAAGTCTGTAAGGTTGACGAATAAAAGCGCCGAACGGCAAGCCGATGTTCATTTCGGCTTGCCGTTCGGCGCTGTTTTTAAGCATCCCCCGAAGCATTTATTCCCATAACCCGTGTTGTGGCATTACTTTTTCTGTTTGAATTTTTTGAAGAACAGTTGGCTTTCGGGCGCGGTGCCGTGTTTTTCGAGGAAGGCGAACAGGGCTAAGTGCGACGCGCCTCTGCCGCCGTCTTCTTTCGGGCGGTTCTCGTACCACTTTTTGGCCAACTCGAATATCTTCGGCTCGAATCGGCTGAACCGAACCATATCGACATCCAGATTCTTCCCGTACCCGCCTTTGCCGTTGACGTAGTACGAGAACGAAGGTTTTTTGGCGTCCTTGTTCCACATCACACGCACGAACGTGTTGACGAACCGCTTCATCTCCTTTTCGTCAAAAACCTTCGATCCGCGAAGGTAGCCCTCGATTACCGCCCGGCAGTCCATGCCCGCGTAGCCGAGGTGCTCGCTCCTGCTGCCGAGCGGGCCGCGGTAGGCCCAGTCGTAGGCGTCATTTTTCGCGTCGTACTTCAGGACGCTCTTGAAGTACTCCAGCATCCCCGTGCCTTCGGCGTAATAGAACTTCACAAACTCCGGATGTTTGACTTTGTAGGGCGGCGAGTTGGCTATGCTGTGCATGACCCACAGGAACGAGGTGAACGCCAGGTACTGGTTATTGGGGACCCTGGCCTTTCTGTATCCGCCCCATCTCTGGAGGTCGATGCCCATGCCCCTGCCGGGATAGCGGTCGGATTTCCAGTTCTTGTGCCACTTGGCGACGATGTGGTCCTCGAGGACGCGCAGGTATTCGTCGGCCTTGGTCTTGTATTTGGCGTGCAGTTTCTTGTCGTAATAGACTATCTCGACAAACTTGGCGATGGCTTCGGCGCCGATGCCGTCGTGGACAATGTACTCCTGGTATCGCTTGGCCGGGTCGTAGTCGGTCGCCCCCCAACCCTTGAAGCCGTCCTTGTACTGCGGCCAGAATTCGTCGTTTTTGAACACGCCCTTGGCCGGTACGTCGCGCATGTTGGAAATCCACGCGTCCAGGTTCGCGATCATCTTGTCCAGCCAGACTGTCCGGCCGGTGGCCTTGTATCGCCATTCGTAGCCCCGCAGAATCGGGCTCCAGCACCATGCGACCAGGTCCGAGCCGATGATGTTCTTGTTGACTGCGTAATTTTTCCAGTTGTGGACGTAGTTGCCCCACTTTTTCTCTGCCGTTGTGTACCTGGCGTTCCAGTCGCCGGCCGGCCTCGTCGAAGGTCCGGCCAGGAATACCGTCGCCAGTGTGATAAGGATGAATTTCTGCATTTTCGTAGTCTCCTTCTGGCCTGTCTAAAGTAATTTGATGAGCGGGTGGCACGGTCAAGCCGAACGCCTGCCTGCCCTTCGGGTCTGAGCCTCTCTTCGAGCCTGAGCCTCAGAGCCGAAGGCAGGGTCGAAGACGGGCAGGCAGTGAGGCTTGGCCGTGAAGACGCCGGACCACGGCCAATCTTACGCTGCGCTCCAGATTGACCGTGCCACCCACCGCAAAACGACACGTCCCGATTATCCGGCACATGACGCGACTACGCAAGATCTAAAGGCGGACTTTGCTTCCCGGGTCGCCGCCCTGGAACTCAAGTCATCAGTGACAGGCCTACAAACAGCAGCCAGGTGCATCCCAGCATTGCAAAACCGCTCCAGGCCATGAAACGCGATCGCCGCCAGAGTCCCAGGGCCGCCAGGGCAACGGAGATCAGGATGAATGCCACAGTCAACGGCCAGAGGCCCAGTGCGATCTGGATCGGACTGGAGATCGCCTGGCCCAGGACGCCGCCGAAACCGCTCTGGATGTTCAGGCAAATCGACAGGATCACTCCAGCGGCGAGGAGGCTTGCCAGTATTGCCAGGCCAGGCCAGAGAGGGTTCATCCCGACTTTGCCCTGTTCGGGGACTTGCTCGGTTTTCTGTTCGACAGTATCTTCCATAAGACTGCTCCCTGATTGTATCGTTGTAACGGCGTTATTGCAGATTTGCTCGCCCAAGTATGCCCGCTGTCGGGATCGAATTCAAGATTTACTGAAATAATCACTTTCGGCGAGACGGAACCGCTTGCGATTTCGCCGCAGTTTTCGGAAACTATGCGACTGATGCGAGTGGGCTGAAACCCGTAAGCCGTCTAATGAAAAGGAAACTCCGGAAAACACTGATACTCGCCGTCAAACTGCTCGTCGCGGCGGTACTGCTGACGCTCGTGTTGCGCAAGGTTCACTGGCGCGACTACGTCGTCACCGAAAACCAGCAGGAGTGGGCCGTCTATGCCAGGCGGACCGGTCCGGAGGGCCGATTGGAGTTGCAGGTTATCGACGAGCGGATCGGAAAATTGCGTTGGGCCGGCGCGGCCGAGTTCAAGTCCATGCCCAACAGCAACGAGGTAGTGCGCAAGGGTTTTCCGACTATTCTCGCCCAGGCCGATCCCTGGCTGCTGGCAGGGGCGTTTGTCGGGTTCCTGATTCCGCTGTTTATCCTTGCGTTCCGCTGGTGGTATCTGCTGAGAGTGCAGCAGATTCGGATTTCACTC
>DAOVFI010000613.1 GCA_030673005.1 Planctomycetales bacterium | reverse complement strand
ATGACGTCTATCTGGGTGTCAGCGAGGCCGCCGCCAAGGCCGAAGTCCCCGCAGCCGGGACGGATGCAGCCGTACCGGTCATAAAAGTAAAACCGGTCGAAGTAATCAAGATACCACCCGGCACGCCCGTCGGATACGAACCGGTCAAGCCCGGAACCGTTCGCATATGGGACACGAACAAGAAGTACGAAAAAAAGCGTCCCTCAGGCCGGGCGCTGAAGGACAGGCCCAGGTGGTCGCCCGTTCCCTACGGGAAGACCGACTACAAGCCCCGTGGCGACCTGATGCTCGAAAACGAGTACTTCTACCTGTTCTGCTTCTCGAACAAGGGCGACTCAATCAGTTTCATGCCGAAGAACATGCTGGACTCAAAGCGTCTCGGCATCGTCGATAACAATGAGATATACAAGGTCTTCCAGAATAAAAGGGGTCTGCGGGACTTCGGTCACGGCACGTTGCACGCCCCGAAGATATTGAAGTACACCGAAAAAGAGATCGTCATCGAACACGCCGGCGAGGGGCGCAAATCAACCAGGCCGGTAACGACGACCTATCGCGTCCAGGGCGGAAAATGCTGGCTGGAGGTCAAGCCCGTCGAGAACGTCAACCAGCAGGGAATGCACGGAAAAAGCCGAATCTGCGCATTCGTCCGGAAAGACAACGACGAATTCATCCTGGACGGCAAGAGGGCGACCTGGCCCGGCAAGGAAAATAACGTTTATGCACCGTCCGACACGATAGGGATAATAAACTTCAAGCGAGGCCTCAGAGGCGTCGTGGGCACTATGACGTTCCTTACGTCCATGCCCGGCTTCGAGAAAAGCAAACTGACCTACCTGGGCTTCCACATAGATCGCTTCTGGGAAGACTGGCTGCCGCACGACTCGCCAAGTTGCGGGTCGCAGTACGTTCAAATAAACGGTAAGGCCGTCATCGCGGCGCTCGGCTACAAGGGCGTATGGGAGCGAGAAGACATCGTCAAGCCAATCGCCGCCGGCGGTACCTACACCAGCAAATTCGCCGCGAAGTATCCCGGCAAATGGCGTGTCATCGGATTCGTGGTAACCGAGAAGGATTACAAGCCTCGCCAGAGAGTGGCGACCAGGACGATACCCGAATCCTACAAGGTGCCGATTAAAGGCAAGTACCACTACAGCACCGTGGAGATAAAGAAGGCCGGCGAGAAATTCACCTTCAAAAGCCCCGTCGTCGGCACGCTCGATTACCTGCTGATATACCTTTATGACCGGACCGAAAACACTCCAAAGAACGTCTTCACGCCGATGGGCGTTTATCGCCAGGCCATCCTGGGCAGGACAGTGGAAGGAATAAAAAATAAGACAACCCCGGAAGTCCTGGAGAAAATCAGGAGAAAAATGAGATTGGTTCGGTAGCAGTAATCTGCAATCGGTGAGTAGAAAGAAAATAGTCCACGAATTACACGAATTACACGAATAGTAAAAAAGGCAAAAAAGGCAAGACTTTGTCCCACTCGAT
>DAOVFI010000184.1 GCA_030673005.1 Planctomycetales bacterium | reverse complement strand
CGGGCGTAGGCGTTCCAGTCGATCCGTCGAAGGTCGTCGCCGGGCATGTATTCGCGGTGGTCCATGAATTCCAGGCTGGAGCCGCTGCGGCTGCCGAGTTCCGACCCGGCAAGCCCCATCGGCGCGCCGGGCGGCTGGGCAAGCACGTAGCGAGCGCCGGCGCGATGACCTTCCAGCAGATATTGGCGAAAATTCTCATTCATCGGTAGGGTGTGCAGGTTCTTTTCCCTGCACACCAAATGCTCCCCGGTTACCACAATCGCGGTGTGCAGGAAACAGAACCTGCCGCACCCTACCTGACAATCGCGGTGTGCAGGAAACAGAACCTGCCGCACCCTACCTGACAATCGCGGTGTGCAGGAAACAGAACCTGCACACCCTACCTGCCTACTTCGTTGGCAGCGGCGGCGGTATCGTCCGGTGAGGTTTGAAAGCCAGGAACCGGTCGATTAACCAAACCGTGCCCGGTATCAACATCAACGCCGCCCAGACGGAAGCGAAGGCAAAGCACTTCTCCTCGTATTGACTCTCCAGCAGCATGAACGGGACACCTATCAACCAGATGTCATCGTCGTCGAAGTGGTCTATTCCTCCAGGAGATGCAATCAAGGCAAAGACCACGGGTATAATGGCAGCCAGCGCCAGCAGCGCGAGGGCGATTACCCATGTCGAGGAGGTCTTAATCCTGTTGCGGAAGATGATCTTTCTGACCATCACCGCCGTTATCCCGTAGGCGTAGGCATACAGGACGAATCCGAGCATGATACCAAGTTCATCATAAATTGTGGAAAATATAAAAGATGAAGGCAGTTTATCCCGCGCCCACAGGGAGGCCCCAAAGGTCAGAATCAGGAGTATCACGCTCCACGCCACACCGCCGGCCCCGCCCGTGAAAAACAGGAATGCCGGGAGGCGAAGAAGCGGATTGCGGGGAACCTTCCGTAAAACTCTCGGCCCCCATTTGTCCCTTTCGCAGGTCGCAACTATCAGCGCGAAGCACAGTAACGATACGTGAATTATAGTCCAGGACAGCATCGGAACCACGCTCGATAATACTAAATCCGAGAATATCCACGCAATGACGCCGGTTACCAGCCATGCAATCGTTATGAAGATTCTCACCGGCATCATTCGGTTGGACGACGGCGGAGAAAGCAGCGCAATCGACAGGAACATCATCAATCCGACCGATTCGGCAGTCAACAGCAGCGTCAGAGCCATTGAGCCCAGGAATTCCCAGTCCTGCATCTTCGAGCCTATCCCGCTGGAGGCGAGGTAGCCCAGGCCATACGCTCCCCCGAAAGCGGCGTAGATTAACCCGACCGCTACCGCCAAACCGAGCAGAACCCTCGCCAGAGCGGAGGCCGGAAGAGTCGCCATCAGAATCGTTGACTGCGTGGCCGCCAGGACCAGCAGGAAACCCAGAGTCAGTGTGATGAACATCGACGGCAGGTCGATGCCGCGCAACAGGTAGGTGAAGGTCATGAACGGCATACACGCGCTGAACAGCAGCAGCGTCAGGATCATCGCCGCCATTAACTTGCCGGTAACGATGGACCGGGGCTTGATGGTGGTGATAAACATCAGGTCCACGTTGGCTCGTTCGGCCCCCAGCCGGGCGGATGTATATATCGGTACAAACAGCACGCAGGAGCCGATAAGTATGCCCTGAAGGACGACGAATATCTTCGAGCCGCTGTTGAATTCAGACGAAACGTCGCTGCCCAGAACGAAAATCGTGATAACGATGACCTGGATGGCAAGGAACCCCACCAGCGATAATGAAACGAACCTGCTCTGGACGGCCTGACGCAGCTCCTTGACCACGATCGGATTGAGCCGGTCGGAGATCTTCTCCGGTATCGACGCCAGGAAACTCATTGCACATTCCCCTTGGTAATGTTCATGAACAGGTCTTCCAGATGCGCCTTGGGCTGCCTGAACTCGTTGATAAGGAAGCCTTTTTTAATCAGGTCCGTCAGGATATGCGCCGCATGGAGCGGATCTCCGTCAAGTTCGACTTCCACCTCCTCGCCGGCGATATTCGCGTCGAGGATATTGGGCATTTCCAGCAGCGCCTTGTGCAGTTCCTTGAGCCTGTCGTCGGCTGGCCGGATAATCACGACGCGCTGCTTGAGGTCCAGGGCGGTTATCTCGGCCATTGTGCCGGCGCGGAGGAGTTTTCCCTGCTCGATTATCACCGCCCCGTCGCAGATTTCCGACAGTTCAGTCAGGATGTGCGAGCTGACCAGTATGGCCTTGCCCTGCGCGCCCAGGGCCTTTAGCAGCTCTCGCAGTTCCACGCGCGCCCTCGGGTCAAGCCCTGCCGCCGGCTCGTCCATTATCAGCACGGACGGATCGTGGACCATCGCACGCGCCAGACTCACCCGCTGCTTCATACCCTTTGACAGGGCGCGCAGCATCTTGTCGCGTATGCCCGTCAGGTTGGTGAATTCCTCGGTCCTTTTCACGATTACCCGGCGTTTCCGTCCCGGGATACCGTAAGCGCGGGCGAAGAAATCCAGGTACTCGTGGACGGAAATGTCCTTGTGCGTCGGGAGCGAATCGGGCATGAAACCCATTAGCCTTCGGGTCTTTTCGGGTTCCTCGACGACCGAGAAGCCGTCGATATAGGCGTCGCCCGCCGTCGGTTCGTCGATAGTCGCCAGGACGCGCATCGCCGTGGTCTTGCCCGCGCCGTTGGGTCCGATAAAGCCGAAAATGTGGCCTGAGGAGAAATTGAAAGAAATTCCATCGACGGCCTTCGTCTTGCCGAAATATCGCTTCAGATTGACTACGTTTATTTCCATAAGCGTCCTGTTACATAACAATTCACCGGGTGGCACGGTCAAGGGAGGTTGAGGCCGTTAGGCCTCGACCTCGCTTGGCCGTGGTCCGGCGGCATCACGGCCAAGCCTCACTGCCTGCCTGCCAGCAGGCAGGCGTTCGGCTTGACCGTGCCACCCAATCGCGGTGTGCAGGAAACCTGCCTTCGCTAAGGCTACGGCATGGCAAGCAGAACCTGCCGCACCCTACATGCTACCTGCTTTCCTCGTCTGTATCGAGTATCCCATAGACGACGGAGCGGCACTTGCGGGGCGTAGCGCCGGCGAGTCCTTCCTCGACGAAAGGTGTTCCGTCCAATATAGCGATGTAAGTGCCCGGGCGGAGGTATTTTCCGGGGCGATTGTCGAAATCGTTCACAATGCCTGTCCACCCGGATCTGTAGAACTCTCTGAGTGTATTGTTCCTGCCGACCGGTTTGATCGAACCGGCGGTGAGGGTCGCCGCAGCGCCCGGCTGGATGTCCGAGGCGGTATAGACCTTCCCGTCCGTGTCGGCCAGGTAAAGTCTTTGGATCTGCGCGCCCAGTCCGTTGACGGCTGTAAGCTGTTCGGACCTTCGCAGTGAAATCCGCACCCGTCGGGTCTGGCTCTTTCGCAGCTTGAAATGGGTCGGGACGCGGGCTTTGACCCATCCGCTTGCAAAATGCTGGTCTTTGGTCCAGTCGATCGTGCGTGAGGAGCCGGCGTTATCGTCCCAGGAGAACCCGATCTGCGGCGAAAGTTCGGTCTCGTACTCGAAGTGCAGTCCGTCGCCGGGTGTCAGCGGCGAGTAGAAGGCGGTCCATCCGATGGTCGTCGCCCGGTGCGTTCGCTGGTCGAGGATCGTCAGCGTCTCGGTCCGCCGGTGCCCGCGCCAGCCCTCGGCGAAGGTTGCGTATGCAAAGACCGTCCCGCAGGTCAGCAGCGAGACGGCCGGCACGATCCAGAGCATCCAGATACGTTTCTTTTTCCTGCCGAGGATCATAAGGTTCACCGGTCCGATCGCCACGGCAAAGACGATCATCAGGATTAACAACCCGCGCACCGGTATCTTCAGGTCCTCTATTACCGGGAAAATCCTATTGGCTTCATCGACGCCGCGGACGTTGCTCCATGGCTGGTAACTCCGTTCAAGCATCCTTTTTGCCTGATTGGGAAAATATCCGCGCTGGTCTGTCATGCAGCACTGGCCGAAGCCGATGTGGTACATGGTAGCATTCCGGGGCGGATTGGGGGCTTTCAGCCAGTTCTTCGGGGCCTTTAAGGCGCCGCAGTTTTCAACGAACAGGCTGCCGCCGCATTCGACGTATCGCATAACGGCCTGACGGACGGACGGCGGGGCCTGCTGCATTTCCTGACCGGTCATAATCACGCTGTCGTAGCGGGAATACGCCGTCCAGTTGCTGCTCCACTGCGCCACCGGCGCTTCCGAGCGGTACACCTGCACGTTATTGCCGCCCAAGTTCACGGAGCCGATAGTATTGCGAAGGTTCTCGCTGACCTCCCTGCCGGCCAGGACACTGCCGATCTGGTCGCCGGGGTAGTCGGACTGGCCGTGTCCGATTTTGTCGCAGGGAACGTTGACTTTCTGTTTCTTACCGTTGATGTGCACCAGGATGTCGCTGCCGTTTATCTGGACCGCCGGATGGGGCAGAGATACGATCGCCGTCGATGCCGGACCGACCTCGACCGTCCGGGTAATCTGCCTGATGTTGTGTCCGCTTGTAGAGTACGCGTTGGCGGGGAATGAGAGTCGGATCTTGTGCCCGGACTTGCTGTGGTTTGTAATCGACAGGCGGTATTCGGCGTAACCGTGGCCGGTGTCCTCGTACCCGCTGCGCGTCGGCACCGGTTCGGCGGTGATGACGATCTTGCCGCCGAGGAATCTTGAAGCGCCGCCGGCGATACATGGCGAGATGAGAACCGCCAGCACCGACGCAATCGCCGGAACGACCCGACGCAGTGCACGCCGTCCTGCGCCCCATATTTTTCGTCCATCTGTCCTTCTCATTCGTTTAACCTGCTGGTCGCACCCTACGTTTTATCCGACTTCTGCTACTTCCAGGTCGTCCGGCAGGTTCATTCCGGCCTCGTCCAGCCCGCCCAGAAGGTCGTCGATAATCGCGTAAGTATCGACCTGATCGAATCTTGCTTTGTAATTCAGAATTATTCGGTGGTTCATCACAGCCGGCGCGACGGCCTTGACGTCCTCGAAACCGGCCGTCGGCCTGTCGGCGATCAGCGCGTAAGCGCGGGCGGCTTCGGCCATTGCTATCGCGGCCCTCGGCGAGGCGCCGTACGAGACGTAATTACGCACGTTTTCGCCGGCCTCGTTTCCCGTCGAATGAGTGGCCGCCACCAGTCGGGAGATATATCGCGATACCGGGCGGGGCAGGAATATCCTGTCCATCACCTCGAACATCAACTGCAACTGCTCCGCCTGCATCGACCAGGTCGGCGTCGGCGGCTCGCCGCGGCGGCGTGTGGAAATTATATCGTCGAGAATGTCGGCGTCCACGTTGGCGACGTTGAGTTTGAACAGGAAACGGTCCAGTTGCGCCTCCGGCAGCGGGTATGTGCCTTCAAGTTCGATCGGGTTCTGCGACGCCAGCACGAAGAACGGCTCCGGCAGCGGGCGAGTCCTGCCCAGCAGCGTTACGTTCCGCTCCTGCAT
>DAOVFI010000686.1 GCA_030673005.1 Planctomycetales bacterium | reverse complement strand
GGCTTGTCGAGCAGAACGCCGCCATAAAAGGCAAGAGGGCGGGGCTTCTCTGGGTAGTCTCCGCCAGCGACGGCCAAAAGGCGGGAGAACTCAAGCTCGATAGTCCGCCGGTGTTCGACGGGATGGCCGCCGCCGGTGGATGTCTGTACCTTGCAACAATGGACGGCAAAGTCGTCTGTCTCGGCGGGCAGTAGAAGATCCGAAACGGGGATCCGAAACGGATCCGAAACGGAAACGGGGACGCAGCTAGTTTTAGGCGATCGCGTGTCGATACTAGCCCTTGAACAAGCGTGATGTTTTTGGCGGTAATTTGAAAAAACTCGAAACCTTCCGTGTTTTCATGCGTCTAAAGGATATTAACACAGACCTTGGACGCCAAAGCAAGGAGGATTTCGAGTGAAAGCGATTATACGAAAACGGCTGAAGAAAGCCAAGCGGCGAATCGAGCGTCGCTTGCGACCGATTGCGTGGGAAGAACAGGCGAAGCCGATGCTCGCGGCCAGAAACATTCAATACGAAATCGCCCAGCGAGGCTGTGCCGTGGCCGCCGGGGGAATCGGCGCGATGCATTTGGTCGCCCAACGTAGCGGGTTGATCGAGTTGATTGACCAGAACGTTCGCGTGCTCAAACGGCATATTCCCTATCACGAGTCGGATCACGTTTTGAACATCGCCTACAACGTGCTCTGCGGCGGTTCGCGGTTGGAGCACATCGAGCACCGCCGCAACAACGAGGCGTATCTCGACGCGCTCGGTGCACAGCGAATTCCCGACCCGACCACGGAAGGCGATTTCTGCCGACGATTTGAAACGCCCGAGCAGGTCGAGATCCTCATGGAGGCGATCAACGAAGCCCGATTGAACGTTTGGCGACAGCAGCCCAAAAAGTTCTTCGGCGAGGCGGTCATCGACGCCGACGGCACGATCGCCGAGACGACCGGCGAGTGCAAACAAGGCATGGACATCGCCTACAACGGCAAATGGGGTTATCATCCGTTGGTTGTTTCCTTGGCCAACACGGGCGAGCCGCTTTACCTGTCCAACCGCTCGGGTAATCGGCCCTCCTCGGAAGGCGCGGCCGACTATCTGGATCGGGCGGCTACCCTCTGCCGTCGGGCGGGCTTCAAGGGCATTCGCTTTCGCGGCGACACCGACTTCACGCAGACCGAGCGCCTCGACCGCTGGAATGCGGACGGCGTGAAGTTCGTCTTCGGGATTCCCGCCAGGGAGAACCTGGT
>DAOVFI010000739.1 GCA_030673005.1 Planctomycetales bacterium | reverse complement strand
AGGTCGCTCTTGAATCGCATCATCAGCGGCTGGGTTTCCGGATCGCCGAAACGGCAGTTGAATTCGAGGACCTTAGGCCCGGCCGGCGTGAGCATCAGCCCGGCGTAGAGGCAGCCTTCGTATCGCCCGAACGACCTTCGCATCGCATCGACTATCGGCACGAGCACCTCGCGATCGATCCGGTCGGTCATCGCCGAATCGATGATCAGGGTCGGGCTGTAAGCGCCCATCCCGCCGGTATTCGGGCCGGTGTCGCCGTCGCCGATGGGCTTGTGGTCCTGGCAGGCCTCGAGCGTGTAGATGTTCCGCCCGTCGCACAGCGCCAGGATCGACGCCTCCTGCCCGGTGAGCATCTCCTCGACCAGGACGGTATCGCCGGCGTCGCCGAAGACCTTCTCGTCCATTATCTGTTCCAGCGGCCTGACGGCCATGTGCGGCTCGGGGCAGACGAAAACGCCCTTGCCCCTGGCCAGTCCGGCGGCCTTGACAACGACGCCGTAGTCCCGCGACAGGACGTAGTCGCGGGCGCTGCCCAAATCTTTGAATATGCGGGCTTCCGCCGTCGGGACCGAGGCCGAGCGCATCAGTTCCTTGGCGAAGGCCTTGTCGGCCTCGAGGCGTGCGCCTTCGGCGACCGGACCGAAACACATGATCCCCGCGGCGCGGACCGCATCGACCATGCCCGCCGCCAGCGGGTCTTCCGGACCGACCACGACCAGGCCGACGTCTCTTTCCTTTGCCGCATCCACAATAGCCGGCAGGTCATCGACCTTTATCGGCAGGTTCTCGCCGAGATCGGCGGTACCCGCATTGCCCGGCGCGCAGTAGAGTTTCCCGCACTGCTCGCTTTGGGCGATCTTCCACCCCAGAGCATGTTCCCGCCCGCCGCCGCCGACTATCAGAATATTCATAGCAATCGCTCTCCATCTCGTGCCTTTTCTACCATGCTTTGTCAAAAAAACCATAGCCGGTAGGGTGTGCAGGTTCTGTCCCCTGCACACGCAACCCGCCAACTGCGGGTGTCGCGGTCGCGGTTTTTGCGACCACCTGCCTGCCGGTCTTCGACCATGAGGCTCAGACCCGAAGGGC
>DAOVFI010000316.1 GCA_030673005.1 Planctomycetales bacterium | reverse complement strand
CGGTCGCCGTTCCAGCCCTTCATGTCGTCGAAAATCTCGCCGCTTTTCAGGTAGTCGATGGCGCCTTTGACCTGGTAGGCCTTGCCTTCGTCGGTGATAAACAGCAGCGAGCCTCTGCCGCCGACCTGAATGTTCGAACGGGTCTTGTCGAAGAAATTGTCGGCGACGACGAGTTTGTCTTCGCTGAATTTTTTGACGCAGGAAGCGTAGATCGAGTTAGGTTTTCCTGCGGTATCGACTGTGGTCAGGATTATGGGACCTTTACGTTCGTCCCATGCCTTGGAAACAATTTCCGGTAGTGCAGCCATTTCGAGGGTTCCTTTCAATTAAATCAGATCCGACAGTTTCCGAAGCACCGTCTGATCCTGCCTGTCTGTGACAACCTTGCTATTAAAAAAGCATCGGCCCGCGGAAAACGGTGTTTCCACGGACCGATAACCATACATCAAACTATCCGCCCGTGCAACATATACTCGGCGAGGCATCACATACCTCGCAAAGCCCACAGGCATTTTACAGGTCGCGTGTGCCTGCCTGTCGTCAGACAGGCAAGGAACCTGCCTTCGCCAAAGCTACGGCAAGGCAGGAAGAACCTTCCACACCCTACCTTCTATGCTGCTTACGACTACGACCTGCGTCTGCGGATCAGCGCAAGTGCGCCGAGTCCCAGAAGCGCCATTGTGGCCGGTTCGGGAATCGTACCGGCAACGCTGTCGCCCCAGTCTGCAAGGACGATGTCAAGGTCGCCCTGGCCGACAAAGCCCAGGCCGTCGCAGTCACAATCGCCGCCGCTACCGGGTGTTACATTCGTACCCCAGTCGGCAAGCACGAGGTCCAGGTCGCCCTGGCCGATAATAACGGCGTCGCCGTCCAGGTCGGCAAGAACAGTATAGACAGCCTGGAGGCTTTCGCTACCAGTAATTGATGTCAGCCTGAAGCCCTCGGCCAGTCCGAGTGTTACGCCAAGCGTCTTGGCGCCGGCATCGAGACCGGCGTTGGGAACTACGGCATCGCCGAATGTGACGTCAACCGCAACCAGCGGGTGATCTGCCGACCTGAAAGCCAGAAGAGGCCCCCCGGTATTCGCGTAGTCGTGGGTCGTCAGGAGTGTAATCCTGTCGCCCAATGTCCAGGAGCCGACAAAGCTGCTGTCGTCCAGTTCTATCGTACCGGAAACGTAGGCCTTGCCGCTAATCGGGCCGTCCGGGCCCATATAGGCCTCTCCGCCGGTAACATTAATCACGCTGGTGCAGCCGTCATCGTTCAGAATGAACCGCGTTGTCGAAAAACTGTTCATGATGAAGCAGTTCGGTATAGTGATGGTGGGAGAGGCGGTCCTGTTGTCTATCTCCAGCAGACCTGTCCCAAAGCCCTTCCCACTGTTATAGACACTCGTGGGCCTGTAGTGATCGGGAGTGCTTCCACTGTGCACCATTCCGTAGATCCGACCGATGCCCATGTATCCTTGGCCGGCAGTCTTTGGTGCGATAGTTCCACCGGAAATGTAGTACGCACCGTTGCCGTCTGTCTCACTTTTACTGCAACCGACCAGTATCCAGCCTTCCGACGTCATGCTACCGGCCGACTGGGTAATCGTGCTGGTGTTTCCCGTCAGTGGTGTATAGTGGCCCAGAAGAACGCAGTTCGGTGAAAAATCCACACCGGCTGTTTGCATCAGGAGGTGTCCTTCACCTTCCGAACCACCTTGATAGAGCGTGCAGCACTCGAACGGAGTGGTGTTTTTAATCTCAACAGTTCCACCGTTCATAATATATGCTCTTTCGTGGTTCCCGCCGTTCCAATCTGTATCCGGAATACCGTAACAAGCATTACCGGTGTCATACCAATTGCTTAAGTAACTGGGGTCACCTTCTGGGAATCCATTTGTCCACCACCATTCACCAGTTGTTCCTGGTTCAACTTGCCAGTAGTAGGTATAACCGCTACCCAACGCAGGTGCGGCTACGGCAACGACTGTCACCAACGTAGCCAATACTAACAGTTTTCTCATCTCTCGTACCTCCTTCTTTCTTGAGGTTTTCTGCGAAACGACTCCTGCGGACTACCCGCCGGAGAATCGCTTCAAATCAGGACTATTTTAAAATAATCCACTTTTTCAGTAAAAAGGTTTGCTTGACAACAACGCTTAAATCCCGCTACACCTCCTTCCTGAGATATAACTTTCACATCTGGACCAAGATGTACAACTATCTATAGCCCCAAAACCTATACCTTTATACCGTCCGCTATCCATCTTCAATAACAGGAAGGCCGGTAAAGAAATGGAGCGTATCTCCATCTTTTGATATTCACATTATAACACAAAACCTTGAAATCAACAATGGAATATATAACAAAAAAACTGGATTATTTCACTTTGGTAATTTACGGGGTTTGTTCATCCTTCCGTCGCTGGAACATTACGAGCGCGCCCAACAGCAGCAAACTCGCGGAGGCGGGCATGCCACGCCGTAGCGTTCGTAAAAACCACGCCCTTTCATTTTTTCCGACGTCGCAGCCCCTCGACTATGCTCGGGATTTACGCTTTCGCTTCAACATTGCCACCGCGCCCAACAGCAGCAAACTCGCGGAGGCGGGTTCGGGAATTTTTTGATACTCGCCCTCGCCCCAGTCGCCCAGGACGATATCAAGGTCGGCCTGACCGACGAAGCCGTCGCCGGACGGATCAGGCTGCGAATTCGGGGCAACGGTCTCGCCCCACTCGCCCAGGACAATGTCAAGGTCGATCTGACCGACGAAGCCGTCGCCATCCAGGTCGCCCGGGATGCTAACATCGCCGGCCAGACGCAGTGAATAAAGGCTTTCGTGTGGATCATCGTCACCGTCGGAGATCATCAGCAGGCAGTAATCGTCGTCATCCAGCCTCGGACCCAGCGTCAAACCCTCGAAATTATCCATTCCGAAAGAGCCGGACCAGAGCAGATGCTTGGTTACTGGCGTGTAAGTCGCCCCTTCAAGGGCGGTTATGCCCGAAACGTCCGTCGCGCCGGTGAAATCAAGCTCGTAGATGCGGTTTGCGAATTGTGGCAGGCCCATAAAGCCTTCGCCGTTCAGTTCCCGTTCGAGCAGCAGTACCTTGCCGTTGGGCAGAATGCACAGGTCGCTGACGCCGCTGCGTTCGGAATCGGTCCAGGGGCTGTAACTGGTGATGCGTTCGGTAACGTATGCCCACTGTCCGTCGGGGTTCAGGTCGGCGTCGAATCGTTGCAGCCGGACGACGCTGCCGTTGCCTGTCGTCGATAGCGGACCGTCGTTGACGCCGGTCGAAGCGTTGTAGAGCGCCTCCTCGTTGGCCGTCCAGAGCGTAACTCCGCCGGCCTGCCTGGAAAGCGACTCGAGGCTGTAGTTGCTGCGATAACCGGCATAGACTGCCGGCACGTTGACGCTCGAAAGATACGCGCCGTACAGGTCGTATTCCTTTATCGTCGCGCCGCTCTCGTCGCTGACATAAACGCTGTTATTGGCGGCGTTGAAGGCGACGCCTTCCAG
>DAOVFI010000254.1 GCA_030673005.1 Planctomycetales bacterium | reverse complement strand
GCCGGTCATTGCCGCGTCGTGCCGGACAGGTCGATTCAGCAAAAGCGAACTTATCGCCGTAGCAATCGCCACGCCCGCGCTCGGTCCGTCTTTCGGAACGGCGCCGGCCGGTACGTGGACGTGAAGGTCGATCTTCGGGAATATCGCCGCGTCAATGCCGAACCGCCCCGACCGGCTCCTGATAAGGCTCAACGCCGCCTGTGCGGACTCCTTCATCACGTTTCCGATATGACCGGTCAGCAGCAGTTGGCCCTCGCCCGGATAGGCGGTGGCCTCGACGAAGATTATCTCGCCCCCGAAGGCCGTATAGGCCAGACCGGTGGCGACGCCGGGCACCGACGTCCTCTGGGCGAGTTCGCTTTCGTATTGGGCCGGGCCGAGAAATTTCCCGACGTCTTTTTCGGCGATTGTCTTTTTCCGCACCTTTCCCTCGGCGGTGCTAACGGCTACGCCCCGGCAGATCGCACCTATCTGCCGCTCCAGTTCCCGCACGCCCGCCTCGCGAGTGTAGCGCGTGATGATTTGCCTCAAGGCCGCAACGCCGAACTTCAACTTCCCGGAAGTCAGGCCGTTCTCCTTTAACCGGCGGGGCAGCAGGTAACGCTGGGCGATACGGAGTTTCTCGCCGATCGTGTATCCGGGTATCTCGATAACCTCCATCCGGTCGCGCAGCGCCGGCGGCACCGGCGACATGATGTTGGCCGTGCCGATAAACATCACCCTCGATAAATCGAACGGCACGTTGAGGTAGTGGTCCTGGAAACTGAAATTCTGCTCCGGATCGAGTATCTCCAGCAGCGCCGAGGTCGGGTCGCCTCGGAAGTCGGTCCCGACCTTGTCAAGTTCGTCGAGCATGAAGACGGGGTTGGCCGAACCGGTCTTTCGGATTTCCTGGATGATCCTGCCGGGCATTGCGCCGACGTAAGTCCGTCTGTGCCCGCGAAGTTCGGCCTCATCTCTCATGCCGCCGAGACTCATGCGAATAAACTTCCGTCCCAGTGCGCGGGCGATTGACCTGCCGAGGGAAGTCTTCCCCACGCCCGGCGGACCGACGAAGCACAATATCGGCCCGCGCGAATCAGGAGCGAGGCGGCGGACGGCAAGGTATTCCACGATCCGCTTCTTGACCTTGTCCAGGTCGTAGTGGTCCTCATTGAGTATCTGACGCGCCCGGGCGATGTCCAGGTTGTCCTCGGTCGTTTCAGACCAGGGCAGTTCGGTCATTACCTCCAGGTAGGTGCGGATGACGGAGTATTCCGGACTGGCCGTCGGTATCGACTCGAGTCGGTGAACCTGCCGGAGACATTCTTTCTTGACCGGCTCGTTCATACCGGCGGCGTCGATTTTTCCGGTCAGTTCCTGAACGTCGGCTGAGTGCTCGTCGGCCAGGCCCAGTTCCTGCTGGATGGCCTTTAGTTGCTCACGCAGAAAATACTCGCGCTGGTTCTTGTCGATGCTGGCGCGGACCTGTTCCTGAAGGTGCCCGCTCAACTCCATCACGTCCACCTGGCGGAGTAGTGTCTTCTGGAGGATTTCAAGGCGATTCATGACGTTGATTTCGGCAAGAAGGCTCTGTTTTTCGGGTATTTCCATCGGCAGGTTGGCGGCCAGGAAGTCCGTGAGCGGTCCGGGCTGGTCGATACTGCTGATGACCACCTGTGCCTCGTCGGGCACGTTGGGAGACAGTTGTACGATTCTCAGCGCCTTCTGGCGAACGTCCAGCAGTCTGGCCTCCAGTTCCTTTCCGTCCCTGACCTCCTCGCTCAGCGGTTTGACAATCGCCCGGAAGTAGGGGGCTGTCTGGACGAATTTTTCGATGTGGACACGGACGAGTCCGTGGACGATAATCGTCGCCTCGCCTTCGCCGGTCCGAAGCAGTTTAAGAACGATCGCAGCCGTTCCGTAATCGTAGAGATCCTCCGGCGACGGGTCTTCAACCTGCCCGTCGCGCTGCGTCAGCAGGACGATCACCTTCTCGTCGGGCAGGACGTCCTCGATGAGCCGACGTGATTTTTCGCGCCCGACGGCCAGCGGCATCACCGTTCCGGGAAAAATCGTCGTATTGCGTATTACCATAACGGCCGAGATGTCGGGGACGACCACCTGTTCGTCGTTATCAAGCGGTCTTCGCACTGCTACGCCGGGACGGATGACGGACTCGGGTTCATCCGGAGCGATGATCTTCGGTTTGGCGGGGTCTTCTTTTGTCATATGGTTGAATACTGTAGGCCGGGACGAAGCGCAGCGAAGTCCCGGCATTCTATCTCAGGCAAATCTATCTCAGGCAAATCGCCGGGACTGCGCTTCGCTTTGTCCCGGCCTACTTTTTCGGCATCTTCACCCAGAGGAATCCGCTTCTGTAAGAGGCTTCAATTCCGCCGGGGGCGATTTCTTCAGGCAGGTTAATCTCTCTCATAAACTGTCCGTGGTCGATTTCCATGTGATAGACGCGCAGTTCCCCGCCGGTTTTGTCCGCCGGGTCGCTGTCATGCGCGCCGGCTGTCTGCGACGGGCGCGGACTGAGACGTTCGCCGCGAAGTATCAGGCGTTTCTTCTCCACCCGCAGGTCAATCGCCTCCGGGTCTATCCCCGCCAGATCAGCCACCAGGTAAAAACAGGAAGCGTCCTCGTAAAAATTAATAGGCGGGCTCCAGGTCTGTCCGGGACGATAACTGTGATAATCACGCCCCAGCACCCCGTCCACCCACCTGCTCATTCGATCGGCAAGAAATGAAAAGTCCTCATCGGCAAGACGGATTGCAAAGTTCATTATGACATATTCCTTAATCGATTCCGAACCGTTATGTCCGATTGTAACACTAAAGTTGGAAAAAGAAAGCGCCGAAATTGCACAAGGAGGATATCGGGCCTAATCCTGCGGATAGTGGGTGGCACAGCGTGCTTGCACTGTGGGTGGATCAGGTTGCTTGTATGTGTTTAGCCCCGGTAGGGGCGGTGAGGATTCAGGACAGAGCGTGTACATGTAGAAGGTAAGATTTTAAAAAGGAGGAGAACGATGGACAATAAGTACCTATCTAAACGAGTTTTGGCTGTAATTGCGATGCTGGGTCTGGTGGCGATGGTAACGGCTCTTCTTCCGGCCAAGCCACCGCCGCCCAAGCCGCATCCGAAGGTCCACAAGCACCCGAAGAATCACAATGCAGCCAAGAAGCATCCGAAGAACCATAAGGCCCTTCGCCACGGACACAAGAGGCTGCCGTCGAGATTGCGAAGGGTTCCGCCCCGCCGGCCTGTCGTGTATCGGAGAGTCGGCGGCGCCGTCGTCGTCAAGGAAGGCGAAACTATAATCCAGAAGACTCCCACCGTGGTTGTCGAGAGCGCCGAAGCGCTCCAGACCGTGCCTGTGAAGGTTTTTGATAAGACGAAACCCGACACCTACAAGGTAGTGCGCGTCAACAAGGACTGCACCGTCGTGCTGAAGCGGGAAGGAAAGGAAACAACCGTCCGCCTGCTGGGCGTCAGTCCGCTTGCCGAATCCGGCCAGGCCGTCAACCCGTATCTCGAAAACCTGCTGAAAGGCGAATTCGTCTATCTGGATTACGACCCCACGCTGGCCCAGCAGGATGAAACGGGACAGACAATCGCGTATCTTTATCGCGCTCCGGACGGGATGTTCCTGAACCTCGAGATAATCCGGCAGGGCTACGGCCTGGCGCCGGACTACTACTCGTACCAGCACGATAAACTCTTCAAATTCTACCAGCAGAAGGCCCAATCCGACGGAAAAGGAATATGGTCCTCGGTAAAGACCGCCGCTGTTGTGAAAGAAAAAACAACCCCGGTAACACCGGCGAGTTTGTAGTCGCAAGCGTAACGTAGTCGTGGGGGGTGGCGGGTGTTTTACAGCCCCCCCCAAATAGGCGTTTGGGGTGGAGGGACCCCAAACAGCCCACCCCAATTCGGCTGGTGGGGTCCTTCAAAAATACCCGGCACACCGCGATTAGGCGTTCGGTGTGCAGGAAACAGAACCTGCACACCCTACCGACTACAGACTTCGTTCCGCATTGGAAAAAGGCATCACCCCCAAAAGGTTCCTGACTCATCTCTTCTTTCACTTCCCATTTTTCGCGCGGAATTCGCTTGACAAAATGCAGATTGGTGATATACTGTAGTTTCTTGTAAGGAGTGTTTTCGACTATTCGCGGGCGGTTTAATTCTACTGAAGGAGGTTGCTATGTTGCATTACCGAATTTCTGCATTGTCCATTGTATGTGTTGTGCTGCTTGTCCTGTCCGTCCCATCGGGTCAGTGTC
>DAOVFI010000779.1 GCA_030673005.1 Planctomycetales bacterium | reverse complement strand
GGTTGGGCCGGTGCCGCTAGGTAATGGATCAGTTCATGCACGAGCGGGACGAAGCAGTTTCCGTGAGCGGGAAGGTCGGAAAATTCCCGGTCAAGCGGCGCTGCCAGCGTCAGGACAACGCCTCGCGCGAGTTTTCGCTCAACCAACCATGGTAGTTCGTTGTCCAGGAGAGCGCCGAGAGAAACGATTTTTTCCTTCTCGTCAGCCTCTATTACCCAGTGCCTGTTGATATAAGCGGCCTGGATGTGGTCTGTAAGCAGCGTCATTGCAGGGTGATTGATCTTCCCCGGCGCTATGCGCGTGAAAGTCTCGCCGTTCTCGCCGGTGAGCAATCCTGCACGGATATTTACGAATCGGCAACCGGTCAGACGCTTCCCGTCGGGCGCCTTCCAGTTATTGTAAAAATTCCTGTCGGCCTTTTCGCCCGGCGCTATCAGCAGCCCGCCGCCTTTAGCGACAAAATCGCTCAACTCCTTCGCCGACGGCGCGGGCAGGCGGGGTACGTCGGCAAGGACCACTACGGAATACTCCCAAAAGCGTTTCGCTGACGATATGTCGGCTGCGGCGACTACCGTCGGGGAAATCAGTGTGCTGTCTGCCTTTGCATTTTTGTCCGGCAGGGCCGTTACCAGATAAATGTAATCCGCATCGCTTTTGAACGGTTCGGTCGATGAGTTCCCCTCGACGATGAGCACCTTCAGCGTTTGCAAAACGTTCACGACGCGGGCGGTTGCGTTGTCGTCGTCCAGGTCGTCGTCGCAGGCGATACGAACCGATACAACGCATGGGCCGGGGGAGGTGAACTGGTGCTCGAATACGACCGAGGCGGACGCGCCTTCGGCTATGATGCTGACGGTTTTGCGTTCGATTGTTTTCCCGTCGATGCTCAATTCGACGGCATCGGGATGGATGGAACCTTCGCCCGCCCAGGCGGATCTTCGACCGGTATTGGCGATTTTGGCGGTGATTTTCACCGTTCGGTCAGTCCCGACGACGGCGCGGGAGAAATTCATC
>DAOVFI010000508.1 GCA_030673005.1 Planctomycetales bacterium | reverse complement strand
TGCATATCCGGCACACACGAGGCTCTGGCGATGTGCCGTGTTACAGCCACGTGCATGTCCGTCGGTGAAGCAGCGGGCGTAGCCGCCGCTCTCTGCGCCAAAAGTCAATTAAGCCCCCGGCAAATCGACCGCAGCGAACTGCTGGCAGTTCTCGAAACAAGCAGAAGAAAATGGCAGGCGTAAAGGCTCGATTTGACCATTGAGGCCATTGGGGATGGCCAGTTGCGTGGGCGACCGTCATCGCGCGCGTAATCCGACTGACGGAAAAGTGAATTCAACGAATTTGCCGTAAGCATTCACAAAGGCGGCTAATCCTGTTTGTCTTTATCAGGGGAAGGTTCCCTGACATATCGCGTCAGAAGCGGATCGTGCCGGTCAAGCACGGCGTCGGCGTCCTTCCTTCCTGCAACATGTTTTTCCAGGAATGCTGTCGAATACCGCCGGATTACATCGTGCTGCTTCTCACTTCCGCTGAGAAGACGCGCACGGAGAGTGTCGGTAAAGCGGCTGTTGAACGAGAAGTGTGATGCCCCTCGGACCTCCAGTAAGTACTTTGGCGACGGCAGGTTCCTGAATATCTTATCCGCCAGTTCTCTCATGGTTTCGCCTCCTCGCTTTTGGAGTTTTTCTCGCTCACCAAGGAAGAGCATGGACGGCATCTTTACGGCAGCCAATTCGCTCTGCCTGAACAGATAGCCCCCGGCCCCGGTCGAAAACAGAAGCATCGCCTTGATACGGTCATCGCGGTATTCAGGAATTGTCCCGCACACCCCCAACGCCGTGAAACCTCCTAATGAATGCCCGCCAACGGCGATGCTTTTCCTGTCGATGATCTTTCCGAACGATTTTGATTCGAGCATCCTGTCCAGCACGAGTCTCATCTCATTGAGCCGATACAGGAACGAGCCGCGATCGTCGGGGCCGGAATCGGCTATCTCTCTGACGTGCTGCAGAAATCCCATGCGGTCGAAATCCCGCTTCTGTCCGGTTCGTATTCGCACGGCTGAGTGCCTGTCATGGTGATCGGGGGCAGCGACAATCCAGCCGCGAGCAGCGAGTGACTCGGTGAAGAATACCGAGCCGAGTCCGCCGCCGCCGTACCCGTGAGAAAAGACCAGAAGCGGATACGGTCCGCCCTTAATATAAGGCTCTGCGTCAAGAGCAACGTTTCCGTTTGTCGGGCCGCCATAGTTGTGTATTTTCGGCTGCGATAACGTCGGGTACCAAACTGCCACGGTGAGCGTCTTTACCTTCCCGCCGTTGCGGCTCTTGAGATCGACAACTCGATAACCGACATGAAAAGTGTTTCTTTTCCTGGCATTTTCAGTCGCAAGGCGGGACGTAACGCGCGCTTCGGCGGATGGATTTTCTCCTTGCGACGTTGGTTCAGGACTTGACGCGGGGCCTTTATTAGGCGCATCTCGAAAGGCAAACCATAGAGATATGGCGACAACCACGAGAAGCAAAACTGCAAAGAAAGCAAATCGCTTCATAATGCCGTTTCCTCAAGAGTATTAAAGGCGGTAGGTTGGGCCGAGAAGAGCGAGGCCCACCTTCTACTTCGGAAGAGGAAAAAGAAAAAGGTGGGCCTGACGGCCCAGCCTGCAAGTCTATTTTTTTAGTCGTTCTGCGAATCGAGGCGAGTTGTAACCGGCGACGATTTCCGGCAACTGTCGCAGCGAGGTGATGCGGTGATCGGGACGGATTCGGCGGTGCCGCCTGGCGCCGCTGGGGTCCTTCAGTACCGAAATCATACCCACTCCGGCGGCGCCCTTAATGTCGATGGGGAGTTTGTCGCCGACGAAGATCGCCTCGGCCGGGGGAATTCCCAGCCTCTCCAGACTGATGCGATAGATTTCCGGGTGCGGCTTGCGATAGCGGACGTTGCAACTGTAGATAGTGGCCGAAAAATGCTCCAGCAGGCCG
The DNA here is from genome assembly GCA_030673005.1 of Planctomycetales bacterium. Classification (GTDB taxonomy): domain Bacteria; phylum Planctomycetota; class Phycisphaerae; order SM23-33; family SM23-33; genus DAOVFI01. The sequence goes on along the minus strand of DAOVFI010000508.1, from coordinate 68 downwards.
AGTTGGCGCAGGTGCCGGTCGAGCACCCTGCCCGACACGAAGGTGTTGCTCACCACCGCCAGGGCCAG
>DAOVFI010000740.1 GCA_030673005.1 Planctomycetales bacterium | reverse complement strand
GCGGTACTGGACATCCCAGGCCCGTTCACTGTAGCCGCCGCCAAGGCACATTACCACGGGAATACCCTCGCTCGCGCAGCGGTCAATCACCATCGCATCCCGCTTGACGATGCCGTCGCTCGTCATTTTCAACCTTGCCAGCGGGTCGCCGTCGAGCGTGTCGCAACCGGCCTGGAGAAAGACAATATCAGGCCTGGCCGCTGCGATTACCTTCGGCAGGTGCTTTGCCAGAAGGCGGAGATATTCCCTGTCGCCCGTCCCGGCGTCCAGTTCCACGTCGAGGTCCGATTTTTCCTTCGGGATCGGATAGATGTCGCCTTCGTGCATCGAGAAGGTAAATACGGCCTCGTCACCGGCGAAGATCACGGCAGAGCCGTTGCCCTGATGGACGTCCAGATCGACGATCATCGCCCGCTTTATAAGCCCGTCTTTCTGAAGCGCCCTGATAGCGATTGCCATATCCGCATAAATGTTAAAACCTTCTCCGGCGCCGGGTTTGGCGTGGTGGTATCCGCCGGCGAGGTTGATGGCGATACCGTGTTTCAGCGCGAGCCTGCCGGCGAGGATCGTCCCGCCAGTGGCGTAGCGGAAGGCGTTGAGGATGGCGGCATCGACAAGTCCCGCCGGTGCAGCCGCTACTATCGGGGCCTCGAGGTATCGGGCGACCGTCTTCGAGTCTTTCAGATTTTCCAGAAACTCCGGCGTGTGGACGAGCAGTATCTGCTCTTTCGTGACGGCCTCGGGTACGAAGACGTCTTCGGGGCGGAGCAGGCCGTCGGTGTTCAGTGCCAGGTAAATCTTCGCGTACTTGCGGATGTCGAACGAGTGCATCCGCTCCAGCCCGCCGGCGTTTATCTGGTAATGCTTGGAATAGACAATCGCCACCTTATCGTTCATCGCCCGACCCTCCCGAGGCCTCTCGACGGCCTTATAAGACTTCGGCGGCGGATAAAAACACCCGATAATCCCCAGCACAATAACCCCACCAACCAACAGAATAATCCGCCGACGCCGCTTTCGCGATTTTCGCTTTTTCATAACGAAATCCTTTCGGTTGTTTTTGGGAGTGATATGCAATATAATATCT
>DAOVFI010000288.1 GCA_030673005.1 Planctomycetales bacterium | reverse complement strand
TGCAGCAGGTTCCTCATCCGGGGATGCACCTTTTCCGCTTCCGCCGTCGATAAGCCCGTGCAACTCAAACTCGTCGGGCTGGACGGATTCATCTATCATCCGACATTGCAAGATTGCACCTTCGATAAGGTTACGCTCTGGGCCAAGAAGGGCAGGAAGTATTACTACGACGTCAAAAGGGTCGTCAAGTACACAAACAACTACGACAACTGCCACGTGAACCTTATCAACGTCAAGTCCGATTCGCTGGAGGTCGTCAAGTCCGACGAGCATCCCGCCCAGGCGTCTTTTGCAGTGAAATACTATCTCGACGTCAAGGCCCCGCCCGGCGCGAAAGTTACCGTAACCAATGAGACCGATCCGGCGCAGGTTCCGATGAATCTGAAGACCTTCCTCGCGTGGTGCGACGAATACTCCCTCTTCCGCGGCGGCAAGGCGGCGATGGGCAGGATCGGAAGGAAGATGCCCTGCACCGGCCTGGAAATGACGACCACTACCGTCGGTCGAAATGGCCGCACGCTCGGACCGGCGGAGCCTGAAAACGTGATGGTCCTGACCGACTTCGTCCGGAACGCCGACGGCAGGAAGGAATTCAAGTACACCGTCACAGTGGAAAAAGACGGCAAAAAGAAGACTATCACCGGCGTCGATCCCGGCCCGCACTGGTATTGGCCCGACCCGGACAAGCCGACTTACACAATCACAGCCGTCCTCGACGGAGCGACCGTATCCGAGGCGGAGTCGAAGAAGTGAAATCTTACCGAACCGGTCGCCGTTGTGTTATGCAAGAAAATCCAGACCCTGTCTGAAAAGTCTATTCGATGGGTGGCACGGTCAAGCAATTTGGGGTTTTTTCAAAAAAACCTCAAATTGCTTGGCCGTGGAGTCTTCAGATGCACATACCACGGCCAATCTTCCGCTGCGCTCCAGATTGACCGTGCCACCCAACTTATCATTTTTTTGTTACAAACTATCAGTCGGACACCAAGAAATCGCCGCCCGATTATTGGTTTGCGTACCGTCGGAACGCCGCCCCTGCAATCAGCCAACCGACCAGAAGCATCGCCAGGACGATCAAGGCCGGTATCCACGGAGCGGGGAACCAGCATTGCCCGGTAACGCCGAACCGCAGCAGTTCCACAACGTGCGTCAGGGGCGAGACCATCGCAATCGGCCTGGCCCAGACCGGAAGGTCCCGAAGCGGCATGAAGACGCCGCTGATGAACAGGAGCGGAAAACGGAAAAAATTCAGCAGCGTCATCGCCTCGAAGACCTCCCTGACACGCACCGCAACAGTCAGACCCAGCAGGGCGAAGGTCCCCGCGCCGAGAACCACACCGGCCGCAAAGCAGTCCGGGCGAACCATCGGCATTTTCAGCACCAGCACAAGTCCCAGTGTAAGAACCAGCGAAGTGGCGGCGCCGTAGGCCGCTGCGCTGGCGGCCTTGCCCAGGACGATTGTCCGGGCAGTAACGGGCGCAAGGAGCAGTCGCTGCAATGTCCCCGACCGCTTCTCCCATGTAATGACGATAGCGGCCATCGACGTGTTGCCGAAGAGCATGGTCATGCCGACGATACCCGGCGCGACTATGAGATAGGTCGCCGGGTTCTTGACGTACAGGGCAAGCATCAGGACGGCCGGGAACATCAGCCCCCACGTTATCAGCGGCGGCTTGCCGTAGTAACTCTCGACGTCCTTGCGGCTGATGAATAATGCACGGGTTATCTGGCTCATCGGCGCCCCTTTGTTTTGGAGGAATTGCCTTCCAGGATCGTCAGAAAGGCCTCTTCGAGGCTTACAGGGTCGGTGTCGATTTCCATAACTTCGAGTCCCTTGCCTTCGGCGAACGAGATGATTTGCGCCACTGCCTGGTGCGTCCGGCTGACCTGAAGCTGCCATTTATCGCCCGCGCCGTCGGCCGACAGTACCGCCGGGCACGCCCCACGCAAAGCCTCTTTCGTTACCTCGCCGGAAAAGACCACCGAGACGATACCGACCTTTGTAACCTGCTTGTTAATATCCGCCGTCGTGCCTTCGGTAACGACTCTGCCCTTCACAAGGATAAGCACGCGGTCGGAGAGGTCTTCTGCCTCGGCGAGGTTGTGTGTCGTCAGGAACACCGTCGCGCCGTTGCGGTTGATGGTTCGGATGAGTTCCCGCAGCGCCCTTGCGCTGAGCACGTCCAGCCCGGCGGTAGGCTCGTCGAGAAATACGACCGACGGCGAATGGACCAGGGCGGCTGCGACTGTCAGTCGGCGTTTCAGTCCCCGCGACAGCGCGCCGAAGCGGGCACCGGCCTTATCCGACAGGTCGAACGTTTCCAGCAGTTCTTCGGCCCTCTTTCGCCGCTCGGTCCGCCCCAGGCCGTACAATTGACCTGTGAATTCGAGGTTCCGCCGGCAGGTCAGTTCCGGGTAAAGATTGGATTCCTCCGGCACGACGCCGATCCGCTGCTTCACCGCGACCGGCTCGCGCTCGATGTCGAACCCGCAGACGCTCACCTCGCCGGCGTCGCGCCGCAGCAGGCCGCTGAGAATGTTGATGGTGGTCGTCTTACCGGCGCCGTTAGGCCCGAGATAAGCGAATATCTCACCGCGACTGACGGTAAAATCAACCTTATCCACAGCCGTCAGGTCGCCATACCGACGCACAAGCCCGCGAACCTCTATAACGTTTTCCGCACTCACGACTCGCCTTTCTCAAAAAGAAGCCACAGGTGGGGAGGAGTCGGCTCAATCAGCGAATCACGAAGACCGGCTGCGCGTGCCTGGGCCTCCATCCACTCCGGACGCCGCGGTCCTTCCCATTTCCGGATCGCCTCGGCGCCGCCGGCCTGGACATCCGCATTCCTGCGACGATAGAACTCATCCCGCGCCCACCGGGGATACGAACTGCCCAATCCCCCGCCGATCATGGCGCGAGCGCCCTTGCGCAGAATGCGATAGACCTCGCGCAGACCTTCGGGCGGATCGTTCCAGAAGAAGATCGATCCCCTGCTGGCCACTGCCTCTACGCTGCCGTCCGGCAGCGGTATTTGCTCGGCGCAGGCGACGATCGGCACAATCCTTCCGTCCAGACCGGCGGCTCGCGCCTTTTCGCCGGCCTCGGCGAGGGCGTCGGCGTTCGGGTCGATCAGCAGGATCGTACTATTCGAGGCCCGCGCCAAGGCCAGACCCAGCCCGCCGGTCCCGCAGCCCAGGTCAACCCACAGACCCGGCTCAGGACGACAGCACCGCAGAACGTCTTCGGCCACGTACGGAAACCAGTCCGGTAGTTCCTTCGACGCACTCACTGGCCTGCCTGTTGGTCCTCACCGCTCTTGACGCACGGGTGCTCGGTTACGTCGCCGTGACATTTTTTGATCTGCTCGGGCGAGCAGTCTTCGGGCCTGCCTTTGAGGTTTTCCGGGTTCCGGCAACCGCTTTTCTTTTCTTCGCACATGATTTTCTCCTCTGTCGCCCGTCCGGCAGGGAACGACCCGCACCGGCAGGCTCCGTTTCCAAAAAACGCTCGGTAATATCCTTCCACCTGGAAAGACTTTTATCGTTCAGGCGGTAATGCGTGTAGTATCCGCGCTTCTCGTCGGTAACCAGACCCGCATCCCGGAGTATGCGCAGGTGCTGCGAGACCGCCCCGGCCGTTATGCCCAGACGCGCCGACAGCGCACAGACGCACAAAGGCTGCTTTTTCAGCAACTGAATAATCCGCACGCGCGTATCAACGGACAGGACTTTGCATATCCGGGCAAGTTCGCGGGCGCTTGTCATTGGGCGATATCCATTTCAGTGTCCGCTAAAATACTAAAGCGGAATTAGGGAACTTGTCAAGCATTATTTAAAAAATCTGTCCCTTCGGAAAACATAATCCAACAGGTGGCTACGGCGTCCTGCCCACATCCGGCGCCTATTGACTTGACGAATCGGATGTTT
>DAOVFI010000666.1 GCA_030673005.1 Planctomycetales bacterium | reverse complement strand
GACTCAAGGGGCAAACTCATCGGTCCGTTCGATTACGTCTATCTCGGCTCAGGGTTGAAGACTACCGACGTAGAAAACCCTGCCACGTTTATACTGGCCTACGAGCGGCCGGAACTGAACAGGAATCGGGGAACCAACGTTCTGTTCGCCGACGGGCACGTCGAGTGGTGCTCGATGGGAAGGTTCCACCGCCTCCTGGCGCAGACGAAGAAGATGCTGAAGAAGCATAGGACGAATTTTTGAGCGTAGAGCGTAGGCCGGGACGAAGTCGGGTGCCATGTCTTCACGCGCAGCGGGTAGGCATGTATTACGCACCACAACATGCTTACGCCCTACGCTGCGCTACGGGCGAAAGCATGGCACCCGGTTGAGAGGAACCGACCATGGCGAAGTACGAAGGTCATGACGCGATGTTGTACGAGCCGGCCGGCGACGGCGCGGTCCGCTGCCTGCTTTGCGCGCATGAGTGTCTCATCAAGCCCGGCAAGACCGGCGTCTGCCGAGTCCGAAAAAACGTCGGCGGGAAACTTTTCTCTCTTAATTACGACGCCCTGGTGGCAGTCAATATCGACCCGATCGAGAAGAAGCCGCTGTTTCACTTCCTTCCCGGCACGCTGAGCCTTTCGGTAGCGGCGGCCGGGTGCAACTTCCAGTGCTCGTTCTGCCAGAACTGGCAGATTTCGCAGGCGCCGCGGAGCGGTAAGGTTTTGGACGGCCAGTCCATTCCCCCTGCCGATCTAGTCGCCGAAGCTAAGCGCCACGGCTGCCGATCAATGAGTTACACCTATACCGAACCGACCGTATTCTTTGAACTATGCTACGACACAGCCAAACTGGCGCATGAGGTCGGCATCAAAAATTGTTTCGTATCCAACGGCTTTATGACGCCTCGAGCGGTGCGGACCATCGCTCCATATCTCGACGCCATCAATGTTGACCTTAAAGCCTTCCGCGATGAGACCTATCGGCGTGTGATGAAGGCCCGTTTCCAGCCGGTGTTGACCTGCCTGAAAGAACTGGTTTCCGCCGGTGTGTGGGTTGAGGTAACGACGCTGGTGGTTCCGGAGATGAACGACTCGGAGGCCGAACTAGCCGACATTGCCGGATTTATCGCCGGCGAGTTGGGCTTGGATGTTCCCTGGCACGTCAGCCGGTTCCACGGCGACTATCAGATGACCGACACGCCCTCCACGCCGATGGAAACCCTTACGGAGGCGATGGAGATCGGCCGGCGGGCGGGACTACGATACATCTATTGCGGGAACGTACCCGCCGGTGAATATGAAAACACCCGCTGCCCGGACTGCG
>DAOVFI010000187.1 GCA_030673005.1 Planctomycetales bacterium | reverse complement strand
CAGCAACGAGACGCTTTCGGTTACCAACCTCGCCGAGCCGACCGATACCGACGGGCAGGTCCCTGCCAATACCGACGCCGTCGCCATCGACGTCGGCGGCAGGTGGATCGTGTTCATCAGGCAGAGTTCCGGTGCGTTCTTTCCCGCCAAGGTTACCGCCTCGCAAGGCTCGGCCGCCTACACCGTCCGCGAACAGGTCGCCACCGGGGCAGGGACCTTCACCGACGCGCCCGGCGCGACGAATCTGACGGCGCACAATCTTGCCGAACTTTCACTCGGACCCGGAGCGGCAGTCGGCAACGACACATTCGTCCTTGTCCTGACAATCACCGACAACGGCGTCCCGCCGACCGCCCGCTACGTCTTCGACCACCCCGCATACGCGAAATACCTGAGTTGATTTCAAAAAAGAATGGACAGTATTGTGAAAAATCGAAGGTCGCTGGGGATACGGAAGCTATATAGCAGGATTATAAGGATTACGGGATTATGGGGAAAAAATTAATAGAAAATCCCTGTAATCCCGTAATCCCCGCTTGCCACGACGTAGCCTGGCGAAGGCGGGAAATCCCGCTATTTTCGCTCGGCTGCGTCCGGACCTTATCTGTTAACGGGAACTGCTCAAACCGATGACCTACACGCCCACGTGGACAAACGCGAACGCACAAGGTCGGCTCGACGCCGGCGCGCACTTCGTCCGCGACGACGATGCGGCTGAACAAGCCGACGCCGTCAACCGCAGACGCCGGCTGGTGTATCTGGTCGGGCAGGATTTTTCGTCGCAGATCGGTCCGGGCAAGACGGTCCGCGCCGCGACCATAGCGAACCAGTCGCCGCCGCCGTTCAAAAACTTCCGCGACGCGATTGCCGACGACATACTCGAACCGGCAACCGGCGGGCTTGGCGGAAGTCCGGCTACGCCGGCGGGGATGGACTGGCTCTGGCCCGTCGCCGGCGCAGACGAGAACAAGATTCTCGTCGCCGCGAACGTCGGCGGCGGCGAGGTGGGACTCTTCGCCAAACTCAACGGCGGCAGCGACTGGACCGACCCGGCGCTCACCGGCGGACAATCGGCCATCCGCGCAGTGCAATTCAACGAACTCCGCCAGGCCGTCGAATGGACCCGACGCGGACGCTGGCGACTGCCGATCTACTTGCCCGGCGGGATATTTTCGATGATGCCCAACACGTCCTGGATAGGCGATTCGGTCGCCAACAACGGCACAGACGAACTTCGCAGCGTCGGCTTCGTCCTGGCGCGAACGACCGATTCGCCCCCGCGGGGCCTGACGAACGTTACCACCCGCTCGACAACGAAGATCGAACTGACCGCCGATACGACCTGCCAGGTCTGGATCTACCACTGCCTCCGCACGATTGATTTTGCCGACCCGCCGACGTGGAACGAGTACGACCCGAGCGCCTCGACACCCTGGGCAAGCCCCGGCGGCTCCGGCGCCGGAGACGCGAATTACATCGGCGTGATGAACCTTACCGCCAACGTCGCCGGACAACTCTCGAACGCCGCGCTGACGAACGCCGTTCAGGCGATGATCGACGGGTCCGAGCAGAATTTTCTCGTCCGCCGCAGCGATACGGGACCGGAAACCATCGGAATTTCCGGCGAATTGACTATCGAGTTCGACCTGGACACGCCGCCGAACTGAAAAGGAGAACACTGCTTCATCACAGAAAATTCGACAGAACGGGTGGCACGGTCAAGCGAGGTTGAGGCCGTCAGGCCTCGACATCGCTTGGCCGTGGTTGCGAGTCATCACGGCCAAGCCTCCCTGCCTACCGGCAGGCAGGCGCTGCGCTCCGGCTTGACCGTGCCACCCATTTGAGAAGCGCCACCTGTGGGATGTCTTTGAATAAGGAGAAAAGCGATGTTTTATCCGACTGTAATCGGGAACCTGGCGAGTTTCGGCGTCGCGGGTCTGATGGGTTCGATGTGGCTCTGGGAGCGTCGCAACAGCCGGCTCCGCGAGGAGCAACTCACCGAAGCCCACGGCAGGATCGTCCGCGACGAGCAGCGGTTGGGAAAACTCGTCGAGGTCGTCGAGCACAACACCGCCGCGATGACCCGCTTCGCCGAGACACAACAATTCGTCCGCCAGACGCTGACGGACATCAGAGAGGAGATGCGAAATGGAAGAAAAATGTAGTCGAACACTAAATGACCGTTCACGATTACGCGCCGCGGTTTCGTTTAGCGAGTCCTGCGGGGTCGCACTGTGCGTCCTTGCGGCACTGGCGGTCATTGTTACGACGTCCGGATGCGGGGCGCCGCCGGCGACGCTGGAACTGGTCTCAGTGGCGCAGAAGGCGATCTCCGACGCATCCGCCTACGAGCGTGACCGCCACGCCGAGACTTTGAGTCGCCTGGACGGTCAGTCGGCATCGCTGGACGCCGCCTTCGACGCCGACGTGAAACTTATCGCCGCCGGCGGGATCACCGACTCGACCGGAAAGCCGATCCCGCTGACGGCAGAGTGGGTGATCTCGGCCCGGAAGGGCTACGCCGCCGCACGCGACGCACTGGCCCGGCAACGCCGCAGGAACCAGGCCTCCCACGCGACGCACCAGGACAACCTTTCAGCCGCCGTCGAGGCGCTGGACCTCGCCAGGATGCTGATCATTCAGCATTCGACCCTGACCGGGCGGGCCAGGCAGTTCGTAATGTCATTGCAAAGGAGATTTACCAATGGACGATGAGAGGATTAAAGAGATCGTCGCCGCCGCCGTTGAGCGGCGGTTCGACCAGTGGGCCGACGAGCACCCGTCGCTGGCGTCCGTGATCGACCGCATACGCCTGACCGACCGGGCGGTCGAATCGCTGAGGCAGTCCGACCAATACCGCCGGGCGATCGAGGCCTACCACCGCGACCTGAACGACATGAACCTGCTGACGCAACTGGTCGATCTGGCAGGACCGATATTGGCGGGCATCCTTGGACTGTAGGACAGCGACCGGGGTGGCACGGTCAAGGGAGGTTGAGGCCGTCAGGCCTCGAACTCGCTTGGCCGTGGTCGCGCGTCCTCACGGCCAAGCCTTCCTGCCTACCGGCAGGCAGGCGCTTCGCTCCGGCTTGACCGTGCCACCCATCAAATGAGGTTTGACAGAGAATTATTTGAGCCGCGTGCGACGGGTTTTCTGTTCCGTCCCTGCGCGAAACGACAAATCGAAAGGAGAACACAATGCGATCATTCTTACAGCGAATTTCATCGAGGAAGTTTCTGACTGCTTTTGCCGTCCAGGTCGCCGCCGTCGCGGCGCTGTTCCGGCCCGAGCACGAATCAACCTTCCAGACCGCCGCCGTACGCATCGCCGCACTGGCAATAATGCTCCTGGCGGCACTGGGATACGGAAAAATCGAAGCGAGCGTGGACGCGAATGCGAAAATGACGGAAAAACGCCCCTGAAGCATTACAGGCAAACCACGAAAATGAACGACAGTTGAGGATAACTAATCCTCTTGTAAATGGCGGAAACTCAAGATTTTTTGGCGATACCGATAAATGGATCAGTTTCCGTTGGTTAGATGGCAACAGGAAGATATAATATCTTGAGTCGATAGTTCTTTTTTCAAAGAACGGACCAGGAGAAGAAGTATGGCATCCCGGGCGAAGAAGCTGCCCAGGCAGTTCGTTGACATTTGTGTTATCTACGCCAGCGAACGCGACAAAGGCAAGTGGGTCGCTCATTCTCTTGAGACCGATCAGATCGGCGTCGGGGACTGTATTGTAGATGCGCTCGCTGATTTGCTAAAGGCAATCAGACAGATTCTCGACCTGGCGGATCAGGAAGGCGACATCGCGGTTTTCCGAGAAGCGCCGGCCAGAATTAAGCGAATGGCAGAAACTGCCCAACCCCTGCCGAGAGAAATCTACGAAATTGCCCATAAGCGAGTTCATGGGGAATGGCCTGAAGATTTCGAACCTAGTTCCAAGACGCCTCACAGGCGCAAGTACAAAACCGAAATTCATGAGGCTGTCGCTTCATGAGTCAACGAATAACGTTTTCCGTCACGCTGTTTTCATTCGTCCGTCGTCATTATTTTTACGTCTTCGCCGAAGGAGCGTAGTGCGTCGAGGTGTTTTTCGCCGATGGTGGCTTCGAGGCGGACGCTGGAGCCGTGATAGGTTTTGCCGGTGGGGCGTGTGTGGCGCGCTAGGTACTGCATCAGCAGGCCGTTGGCGCAGTCGGCCTCGATGGTAACGCTTACCTGCCGGCCCTGAAATTTTTCCAGCACCGCGCCGATCGCATCGGCGGCGTTCTCGCCGGTAACTGCTGATACGAAAATCCCGTGCGGGTATTTTCTCACCAGGACCGTCCGGACGGTCGGGTCGGTTATCCGGTCGATCTTGTTCAGCAGCAGCATCTGGTCCTTTGCCCCGCAGCCAAGTTCGTCGAGGACGGCGTTGACGGCCTCGATCTGCCGGACGACGCGCGGGTGCGAGGCGTCGGCGACGTGCAGCAGCAGGTCGGCGCCGATGACCTCCTCCAGCGTCGCGCGGAAACTCGCGACCAGGTGGTGCGGCAGCCGGCTGATGAAGCCGACCGTATCGCTCAGCAGGACTCTCTGCCCGTCGCCGAGGTTCCAGCGGCGCGTCCTGGTCTCCAGCGTGGCGAAGAGTTGGTCGGCCACGCCCACGCCGGCGCCGGTGAAGAGGTTCATCAGCGTGCTCTTTCCGGCGTTGGTGTATCCGACCAGGCAGATAAGGAAATTCCCCCGCCTGCTGCCGACGGTTCGCTGCCGGCGCTTGTCGATGTCGGCGATGCGGCGTTTCAGTTCGACGACGCGCTTGCGCACCAGTCGGCGGTCGATCTCGATCTGCTTCTCGCCAGGCCCGCGCGTCCCGATCCCGCCGACGGCGGCCGCTGCGCTGGTCGCACCGCCGGCGACCCGCTCGAGATGCGTCCACATGTGCCGCAGACGCGGATACGTGTACTCCAGCTGCGCCAGTTCCACCTGCAACCTGGCCTCGTGCGTGCGGGCGTGGGCGGCGAAAATGTCCAGAATCACCTCCGAACGGTCGAGCACCTTCCGTTCGATGATCTTCTCCAGGTCGCGAATCTGCGCCGGCGACAGGTCGGCGTCGAAGACGACAATGTCGGCGGCGCAATCGGCGGCGCGTTCGGCGATTTCCTCGGCCTTGCCCGTCCCGACGTACAGACCAGGATGGACCGAACCGCGACGGGCGATCATCTCATCGACGACCTTCGCGCCGGCTGTTTTTACCAGCGATCGCAACTCGTCCAGCGGATCACGGGCGTCGGCGTCGCTGTCCGGCAGGATCACGCCGACAAGCAGCGCCCGCTCGCGCCGGCCAGTCGTCTCGGTATGCTGTGGTTTAGACATTCCTTCGTAACGC
>DAOVFI010000107.1 GCA_030673005.1 Planctomycetales bacterium | reverse complement strand
TCCGATACACAGTCCCCAGGCTGATCCTCGGCAGCCGGCGGCGAACCATCCGATACACCTCGTCGGCGGTGGGATGCGAGGTAACCTTTCTGATCTCCTCAAGGATCACCCGCCGCTGACGAGTCATACGGAAGGGCGGCCTGGCTTTATTGTCGATCTCCTTATTCATAATGATAACCATTACTATTTACTATACTACGTCTCCCGTTCTTCCGCATCAAGGATAATTGGAAAAAATTTGTAACCGTTCAACCGGCAGATAGGTTCGACATTCTTATATAGTGCCGAATTTTATCAACATCCCGACTCTGATGCCGAATGCTAACCCGTGTTGTCGTGCTAATACCGGACATTTCTACTTTAGTGTATGCCGTTAGCGGAAAAATTGGCCTGGTTCAAAACAGTTAGTTCCAGGGTAACACTATTCAATCGTCCCTACGGGACTGTTATTTCTTTTTTCGTCCTGTTCCCAGCAATAAATTGCTGGGCTATTCTCATGTGGTCCCTGCCGGGACCGGTTTTCGTATTCATTGCCCCGTAGGGGCTTGTGATAATAGCCCACCAGTTTACTGGTGGGTAAAGTTTGCCTTTTGCAAGCAAGTCCTGTAGGGACGATTGAACTACTCGCCTCTGCACTGAGTGTTGCCTTGAATTGAACCAGACCTGAAAATTCACTTTACAAAATCATTAATCAATGGTATATTCGAGTATCTTTTTAACCGGGTTCAGCCGGGGACCCTCATTGTACCGGAATCGATAAAATGCTTCCGGTTGGGACGTTCTGTCTGTGGACTGATATCACTTTCGTCGCTGTTGGTATTCTTATATTTTTGTTTTTCATTAACCGGGCTTTGGCATAATTGCTTAAGCCATTTCTTTCCGTAACGGTCGCTGGTTAAAAAGTAAAGGTGTACTGAAAAAAAACGGTTACAAGGTTCTTTTTTCAATTTTTTTAAAAAGACCGGTTCTTAAATTGGGTATATATGGGTAGAGATCGCTTTTACCGGTCGAAATAAACAGTTATTAAAGGAGATAAACTCGTGGCTATTCTGATTAAATGCACAAGTTGTGGCAAGTCGTACAATGTGAAGGATGAAACGGCAGGGAAGGTTGCCAAGTGTCCGGGGTGTGGCGGGAAGATCCCTATCCCGTCGGCGCCGGTCGCTGCGGGGCCGCCGGACCCGCCTCCGGCAAATAAAGTAGCCGGGCCGGCAGCGCCGGCATCGCCTCCTGCAAGCCCTCCCCAAGGTGTTCCTGCAAGCCCCGCTCCACCTTCAGATGCCCCTGCCGTTGCGAGCGTTGCGCAGTCTCCGCCTGCAGCGCCGGCGGAGCAGGCAGCACCTGCAAGCCCCCAGCCCGCTGCCGCCGGTCTCCAGACGATGAAGTGCCAGAGTTGCGGCGGGACGGTGGAATATCAGAACGGTCAGGGGATGTTCCAGTGCAATTACTGCGGTTCAAAGTACAATTCCACGCGCGACAGCACGGGTCAGTTCTCCCTCGAGATCGTCGAACTGGTCAAACAGGTCATCCGCGCCGGCGACGAGATGGAAGTAGCGCGACTCCAGGAAAAGGCCGGTAACATCCAGGACAAGATCGACTTCGGTTACGTGCAGTTTCACCACAGTTGGGGCCGGAAGGCCGGCAGCGCCGCAACGATCTGCTGGATTGTCGGAGCGCTCCTTGCCATCATAGGCGCCTCCGGTGACGAAACCTCCGTGGGTCTGATCCTGTTCGGCATCGGACTGATCGGTGTGGGCGTGGCGCTGTTCTTTCTGGTCTTCAAGAAAGCCGAAGCGGCCTTCGTCGCCGAGAGCAACCGGATCGAGAATGAAGAACTTGAATCTGTTTTCAACCAACTTCGACAGAAGGGAGCGGGTCTGGAAGGCGGAAATGTCGCCCTCGGCTATACCGAGTCAACCAAAACACCGTTGCGTTACTGCGTCAGTTGCCACCAGAACGCAACGCCTCAGAAAGGCAAGGGCGCCGGCGGGATGCTGAGCGGGGTGAACCTGGCGCTGACGATCATAACGTGTGGAATGTGGCTTCCGGCGTGGTTCTTCATCGCGATAATCTCAAAGGCCGGCGGCGCCGCTCGTCGGGCCGTCGCCAAAGGCTCCTGCCCGATGTGCGGGACGACGCCGATGTTTCCCGCTCGTATCAAAAACGTCTGAAAGGTGTGGAGATCGCAACAGATATGTCAATACGGCGCCCTCCCGGACAATACGACCAACTCCGGCACTCGGTTGCGACACTGCTGCTGTCGCACCATCCGCCGGAACACCTTCACCGGACATTGGCGCTCGGGTGGGGTCGCCACCGGGTGCGAGTCTGTGCGCGGTGCCTGGGGATTGCCGCCGGTGCGGTGCTGACCGCCGCAGCGGTCCGGCTGAACTGGTTGCCCGACGCGCAGGGATGGTTGGCGAGCCTGTGCATCCTGGCTGCGTCCGTCCCGGCCGTCGTCGATTTCCACGGTCAGATGATGCGCCGATGGGAATCCACCAACCCGCGACGAGTGGTCACCGGCGCAGCCTTCGGCGCTGCCGTCGTCCTGTCGGTGCATATGGCGGCGCTGGGCCTGTGGCTCCATGCCGTCGGGGTCCCCATTATGTTGACGCTGTACTTCGCGTGGGTAAGGATCGGACGACGCCGATTTGTGCGAATGCTGCAACACCTTCAACTGTACACAGACTACTACGGCCGTTGCCGGACCGAAGACTTGCGAGACTGTGTCCGGCGGACGCTTAGAAGCCATCCCAAAACCTCAATTTGGGCTGCAAGCGGGTCTTTTTCCGCCCGGCAGCGTCGCGGAAACTCGACGAATCGACTTGATTCGACGTCGTTTCCGCTCCTTGCCGGATCGAAAAAATCCCACGCTTTCACCGGCAAAGCAGGTTTTGGGATGACTTCTAATAAAACAGGATGACACAAGGGAGCAACGACAATGAAAAATCAACCTGTTGCGGGCACGCTGGTCTGGACATCCGTCCTCTTTCTGCTTGCCTCGCTTATTATCGTGGCGATTTTCCTGACGGCGGTGCCTCCGTCCGGACGCAATACCGGGTTCTACGTATGGTTGGCGACGCTGTGCATGGCTACTTTCGTCTGCTTCGCGTGGACGACTAATTATACTATCAGTCGGCGCACGGGAAGACGCGCCAGCGGCGCAGTCATGGTGATGGTCCACTTCCTGATTGTATTATGGTTTATCATCACGGTGATACTGGCGTTCGTCGGCGCCAAGTGGTCCGCTGAAAGCGGGCGATACACCGATACTCTCGGCCTGATGTATGCGGCCCTGACGTTCATGTTCCTGTTGGGGGCGTCGGCCCTGTACAGGAGGGACCTGGCGGTCCAGCAGGAAGACCGCGTCACCCAGGTCCAGAGGGTCCGGCTCCAGGTTCACACCGAGGAGGTGAACCAGGTCTGTTACGACCTGCGGAAATGGGCGAACGAAAACGCCGACCACACCGTCGCCGTCGATCGCCTGGTAAAGAAACTGGAAGGCGTCCGCACAAGCCTGGACTTCTCGCCGCCGGGCAAAATCGGCACGCTGGAAGAGAGCGACGGTCGGAACGTGCACGAGATAAATAACAAGATCGTAACGGTGCTGGAGGAGCTTAAGAGTCGTCTTGCCGAGTTGCAGCGAGGGTCATCCGACCCGGCGGAGCGCCTTGCGGGCATTGACAATATAACTAATCGAATTGAATCGTTATTACGACAGAGGCAACAGCAACTCCTTATAGGAGGTACGGAATAATGTTATTCGAAGTCGTCGAGCATCTCGATCCCACCGGTAAAACCATGGTCGCACGCATCCCGCCCGATGGCAGCGGCGACTTCACCACAGGATCGCAACTTATCGTACAGGACAACCAGATTGCAGTGTTCTACCGCGATGGAAAAATGTGCGACCAGTTCCGCGCAGGAAGATTCACGCTGAGCACCCAGAACCTGCCGGTCCTGAAGACCCTGACGAAGCTGGCTTTTCGGGGCAGAACACCCTTCCGGGCATACGTATATTTCGTCAGCCTCAAGACCTTCATCGACCTTGGCTGGGGCACGCCCAATCGAATCCTTTACCGCGATGCGACATTCAAGATGGGCGTGAATCTGGGCGCGTTCGGCACTTTCAGCGTGCGGATCACCGACCACGCGCGATTCCTGAACACGATAGTCGGTACGCAGGGATTGCAGGACACCACGGAAGTCGAGGAGTATCTCCGAAAGATCATCGCCTCGCGCTTCGCCGGAACTCTCGCCAAGGCGCAGACAAGTGTCTATGATCTGCCACAACAGTACGACGCGCTCGGCGTCGGGCTTAAGGAGGCGGTTCAGCCGGACTTCGACCAGTACGGCCTGTCCCTGGTGGACATCGCGATCGTGAACATCTCCCTTCCGGACGAGGTCGTCGCCGATATCGACCGTCGCAGCCGGATTGACATGTACGATCGGGATGACGTGGCGACGGCGCAAGGTCTGGCGATCGCCGACGCGCTGCCCAAAGCGGCTGAAAATCCGGGCGGCGCAGGCGCCGGGATCGGAACCGGCATCGGGGTCGGCGCGGGCTTTGCCATCGGCAAGACCGTCGCCGACAGTCTCATGGGACCGAAGGGGGGCGCCCAGCCGGGCGGTCCCGGAACACCGCCGCCTCCACCGGCGACACAATGGCACGCCCTCGTCAATGGAAACCAGATCGGGCCTATGACGCACGAACAATTGACCGCCGCCATCCAGACCGGACAGGTCAAATCCGATACGCTCGTCTGGCGACAAGGTCTGGCCGACTGGACCGCAGCATCACAGGCGCCCGACCTTGCGAACGCCTTCCAGGCTGCTCCACCACCACCACCACCACCACCGAATCCCGAATGATTGGCCGGGTAGGCTAAGCCGGAGCCGGTAGGCTGGGCCGGAGCGCAGCGCAGGCCCACCTTTAACTGACCGGTTTCGTGGCACGGGCGTCTCGCTCGTGCGTCGCAAGGCTGCTTGCCTACCGGAAGGTAGGTCTCGACACTGTAAATTCTACATCCCGACTCTGATGCCGAATGCTAACCCGCGTTGTCGTGCTAATACCGGACATTTCTACTTTGGTATGACAATTCCCCACGGTTGATCTTGACAAATCGGTCCAGATACGGTAATCTTATTCGTCGGTAAGAGGCCTCTTGCCGGTCCAATAACGGTTGGCAAGTGGATTATCGACAACGGAAGCATACCCCGTGGCCAGGAAGAAAAAAGGTAAATCACTGCTGGAAGTCATCGGTACCGACCCGTCCAAAGGCGACAGGTCGCTGGGTGTGCCGTCCTGGTTCAATAAGGCCGACCAACCGGTCGGCGGGACGACCGGACCGGACCGGACCGAACAGGACATGCCGAAACCGGCCGACGAACCGGTCATGTCGGTTTCCGGCGGAAGATTGCGCGTGTCCCTGAACCAGGTCAGCGCGATAGTCTTGTTTCTGGCGATAATCCTTCTGGGCGCCGGGGCGTTTTTCCTGGGTCGCCGGACGGCTCCGAAAACGCCCGCACCCGCCCACGGCGCCGCGACGGGCGGCAGCGACTCGGGCCGCCCGGGCGGGAAACATCCCTCCGTCGTACCCGTGCCCGGTTCGGACGCCGGAGGCGACGCGACGAATCGACGAACCTCCGGCATGGTCAGCGACGACGCGACTCGAAAGAAGGGTTACAGCTACCTTGTCATCCAGGGCGACGTACAGACGTACGAGCAGGCACAGGGCATCAAGCGTTTTCTCTATGCCAACAGCATAGACGCGACGGTCCACAAGAGCCGCCATACAGGCAAATACAAGGTGACGGACATGCGGGGTTTCCGCAACATTCACTCGGCGCAGACGAAGGCGGCTATTAATAAATACGTCGAACAGATCGAACGGCTTGGCGACGAATACCTGCGCCGGGGCGGTCGCTACGGTTTTAAACAAAGCAGGTCCAGCGGGATCTGGATGATTTCTGAGAATTAACGCAGGAGTATCACAGCATGAGTATGGACAGGACACTCAGGATGCACGGCGGTCTTACCGGAACGCGCAGTGTGCTGACTCGGGCCGAGCGCATCACACGCCTTGTCGATGAGGATAAATTCGACATCGAGACCGGTCGCCCGTTCGGTTTGCCCAAGACGAAAGTGCGTCACAGCAAAGCGGGCACCAAGTCAAAGAAGGCCGAGGAAAAGGCTGAAGTCGCTGCCGAAGGTGAACAGCCTGAAGACGCCGAAGCCGCAAAGTCCTCTGAAACCGCCGCCACCTGACGATTCGTAAGAAGGATAATCAACCGACAATGTGGCACGGTCAAGACGAACGCCTGCCTGTCAGCAGGCAGGAAGTGAGGCTTGGCCGTGGAAACACCCGCCACGGCCAAGTCTCCGACTTGACCGTGCCATCGGAACAGATATGCCTGGCAATTACCGCATCGCCGATCGGATGAGCCTCCTGGACGCCTCGGGTATTCGCAAAGTCTTCGACCTTGCCGCTAAACTCGAGAACCCGATCAACCTGTCCATCGGTCAGCCCGACTTCGACGTACCTGCGCCGGCGAAGGCCGAAGCTATCGCCGCAATCGAGAGGGGTTTTAACAAGTACACCCAGACGCAGGGCGCGGCGGACCTTCGCGAGGCGGTTGCCGCTGCGGCGAGAAGAGAATTCGGCTGGGACGACGACCGGGCTTACCTGATCACTTCGGGCGTCTCCGGCGCGCTGCTGCTGGCCTTTATGGTTACGATTAACCCCGGCGACGAGGTTATCCTCCTCGACCCCTACTTCGTAATGTACAAGCACCTGGTCAACCTGGTCGGGGGCGTGCCCGTGGCGGTGGCGACTTATCCTGATTTCTCGCCGGACCCGGCCAGGATCGCATCCGCCGTTACCGACCGCACGACCATGCTGGTCGTCAACTCGCCGGGCAACCCCACCGGGCGGGTTTATACCGTCGATGAACTGCGCGCCATCGCCGACCTCGCCGACCATCACGGACTGCTGGTGGTTTCCGACGAGATATACAATTCGTTCTGCTACGACTCGCCTTTCGCGTCGATGGCGTCGGTCTGCGAAAACACGCTGCTGATGCGGGGATTCTCGAAGACATATGCGATGACGGGCTGGCGTCTGGGCTGGTGCTCGGGTCCGGTCGAGGTCATCGAGAAGATGACGATGCTTCAGCAGTACAGTTTCGTCTGTGCTCCGAGTATGGCCCAGGCCGGCGGCGTCGCGGCGATGAGTTGCGACGTGTCCGAACACGTGGACGCTTATCGGAAGAAGCGGGATATGGTCTTCGAGGCATTGAGCGGTCCTTTCGGCCTGATAAAGCCCGGCGGCGCGTTTTACGCATTCGTACCGGCCCCCGAAGGGGCGACCGGAACGGAATTCGTCGCACGCGCCATAGACAACAACGTCCTTGTCATTCCGGGCAACGTCTTTTCCGAACGCGACACACACTTCCGTATCTCCTACGCCACCAGCGACGAAAAACTCGCCGAAGGCCTGGAAATCCTCCTGGGCCTGGCGAAGTAGGCCAGGCCGACAGACCCACCTTTCCTCCTTCACAGGGATAAAGGGGATAAAAAATGAATGTCGAACCTGCCTACCGGCAGGTAGGAAATGAACAGTGAATTTCTAATTACGAAGTAAAAAAACGAACCTTTTCGCAAAATCTGTTCACTTCGACATTCGACACCTGCCTGCCGGCAGGCAGGTTCCTCGTTCAATACCTACCTGCCGGTAGGCAGGTTCAACATTCTCTTTTCCTCTGCATCCCTGCAAAATGCTTTTCAGGCTTCTGCAAACAGATGAACTGTTACGGGCGAAGATGTTTCCGAACGTATCGTCCATTGGTTACGGCCAAGCCC
>DAOVFI010000010.1 GCA_030673005.1 Planctomycetales bacterium | reverse complement strand
CTGCCCGACGAAGCCGTCTCCGGACAAGTCCGCCCTGTGATTGGCCGGAGGGACGTTATCGCCCCAGTAGTCCAGCACGGTTCCCAGGTCGGCCTGGCCGACGAAGCCGTCCAGTGTCGCATCGCCGCAGAAGAACTGCTTGGGCTGCCCGCCGTTGAGGTAGTAGAGGTTCAGCCCGGCCGGGTCGATAGTCGCGCCTGCATTCAGGATAAGTTCGCTGACATACACGGCCTCGTCGCCGACGCCGCCGTCGGCCCGGTTGTCGAATTCATCGACCAGTCGTATTCGTCCCGACGACATCCCGCCCAGTTGCAGCGTCCCCAGCAGAAAGTTGCTTTCGACGAAGCCGCCAATCACCGCCCCCATATCCTCGCCGCCGGCCTCGAACGGGTCGATAACGCCGCTGCCGCCTTCGAAGATCAAAGTCAGGTTCCCCAGCCCGCCCAGGTTGACCGAATTGGTGCTCTCGTTCCGGAAGGCCGCACCTGCCATGTGGATAGTCGCTCCAGCCTCTGCCGCCAGTGTGCTGTCCTGTACCAGCACCAATGCTTCGCCGACACTAACCTGCCCGGTCGCGCCGATATTTAATGTTCCTTTTTTACATACCTTCAGCATTTCATCCGCTTCCAACAGTCCGCTATTGGTGATATTTATCGTTCCCTGACCAGAGCGGCCGACGTAGAGGTTGTCGCTGTTGGTCCAGGTCGAACCGCTGCCATCGACTGTCACCACGCCGGTGGAGCCGGAGCCATAGCCGATATAGCCAAAGTAATTACAAACGACGGCTCCGCCATTGGTGATATTCAATATCGCCTGACCCTTGTAGCCGACGCAGAGTTCGCCGCTGCCGTTCCAGGTCGAATCGCTGCCATCGACCGTTACCACGCCGGTGGAGCCGGCCTTATAGCCGATGAGACATGTGAAGCTCTCGACCGATACGCCATCACGGATTGTCAACGCGCCGTTTCCGGCGTATCCTGCTCCCAGATGACCTGTGCTGTCCTGAGTCAGGTTAATCGTTATGTTCTGGTCGGGTTGGCTGTTGAGCGTGAGGGTCTGATTCGGGCCGTGAGCCGAATCGAACAGCAGATCCATATCGCTGACCAGGCCATGGGTGTTAATCGTACCTGTTCCGGTCAACCAGGTTGGCCCGGTGAAGAGAGACTCCGTAGTCAGCTTGCCGCCGGCGAAGTGTATCTCGCCGGTAGCGCCGTCTTTTACTGCGACCCAAGTATTACCTGATACATTAACGGCCCCGCCATTGGTGATATTCAACGTCCCCTGACCGGAAAAGCCTACTAAGATGCTGATGTTGGTCCAAGTCGAACCGGCACCGGTGACTGTAACTGTGCCGACCGAGCTGACTTTGTGACCGATGTAGCCGTAGTTGTTTGAAACGCTGCTTCCGCTTTCAATGGAAAGGGAGGCGTTGGCGACGTGGGCGACGGTCAGATTTCCGGAAAGGCCGGCAGTGGCGCCGTTTTTGAGTATGAGTGCTGGGTTGCCCGCCCCGTCGATTGTGTAATCGCCTGCGCCCGGATCGAACGAGCCGCCATCGACTGTCAGCGTCCCGCCGGTGAAACCGAACGCCCCGCCGGCTGAATTATCGAACGACTCGCAGACAACCCCCCCGGCGTCTGAAATGTTCAGCGTTCCGGTGTTCCACAGTTTGAGTGTTCCACCGACCTGCAACTGCCCGTTGTCCAGAACAATAATGGTACCCATGCCACCGGGCTTGTCATCATTACCGCCGACATACACAGAGCAGATATTGTGCCACGTCGAATTCGTCCCGGTAACTGTGACCGTGCCGTCCGATTCGCTTTTATAGCCAATCTTTCCACGGGTGCTTAGAAAACTCCCACCGTTTGATATCTCCAGGCTGCCGGTTTCTGAGCGGCCGACTGTAACGTACTCGGTCGTCCACACCGAGCCTGTACCGGTAACCGTAACGGCGCCCCGGGAACCATCCTGCAAACTAATGCTCAGCCCCTTGGTTGACACATTTCCGCCGTTTGAGACCACAATTTCAGCCGTTCCCTGACTGCCTGCAAAAATCGACGACTTAGCGGTTAGCGTCGAATCCGAACCTGTGACAATAAACGTCCCCATCGATCCGCTTTCCTTGCCTAAAATGACCCACGGCCATCCGAACGAGACGCTGCCGCCGTCTGAGATCTCCAGCGTCGCCGTACCCGAGTAGCCAAACACCCAGTCCCCGTTGCCCAAGGTCCACGTCGAGCCGGCGCCGCTGACCTTAGCTGTGCCAACAGAGTCGGATAAGAAACCAAAGTATCCTTCATTATTATTCGAAACGGACCCTCCGTTCGTGATCTCGATCAAGCCTGTTCCCTCGTAACCTACGTACAACCGATCGCTGTCAACGGTCCACATCGACTCTGATCCGTTGACTATGACTGTCCCCTCGGAGCCGATTGTATGACCTAAAATGACGTTCCCGCATCCTTGCGAGACGTGCCCGCCATCATCGATACTGAGCGTACCTGTTCCGGAAAGGCCCACGTGCATTTCATTACTGTTGACCCATCTTGAGCCTGAACCGATAACCGCAACCTCACCCTCGGCTCCGGTTTCACAGCCAATGCAGGCGTCAACGCTGGAAAAATCTCCACCGTTTGAGATTTCCAGTCTGCCACCGCCGAAGTTCCCTACGTGTATATAGGGGGTTCTCCACGTCGAGTCCGCACCGGTGAGTACAATCGCGCCGTCAGAGCCTCTTTCGAAACCAACGTAGGCATGTGTGCTTGAGACGCTTCCGCCATCTGCAATCTTGAGTGTGCCCGCGCCGGAGCTGCTGACGTACAGGTAAGGGCTGCTCAACATCGATCCCGCGCCGGTAACCGTAATCGCACCCTCGGAACCTCTTTCATAACCGACGTAGGTACGGGTGTTCCAGACGCTGCCGCCGTCTGCAACGTAGAGTGTGCCCGCGCCGCCGCAACCGACATACAGATCAAGGTTGCCGCTCCACATCGAGCCGGATCCGGTAACTGTTGCCGCTCCATCGGAGCCGCTGTGGTAACCGATAAAAGCACAGCCCCATTCGCTGGAAACACTTCCACCGTCCTTGATTTCGAGCACGCCCTTGCCCGAATCGGCGACGTACAGCCCGTAGCCGTTAAATGTCGAACCCGTACCGACAACAGTAACCCTCCCCTCGGCTTCGCTTCCATACCCGATAACGGTGCTGTCCCACACGACCGATACGTTGCCTCCGTCTGATATCTCAAGGACGCCTTTTCCACTTCTGCCGACGTACAGGCCGTTGCTGCTGTTCCACGTCGAACCGGCGCCGCTGACTGTAACTGTGCCAACCGAACCGCTATGGAAGGCAACCTGTCCGTAACTGCTTAATACACTTCCGCCGTCCTTGATATTCAGCGTTCCCGTATAAGAGTCTCCGACGGACAACGTCGCGCTGTTGGTCAAGGTCGATCCGGCGCCGGTTACTGTAACCGTGGCCCCGCCGGTGCTGCTACTGCCGATAGACATATCCCCGACGGCGACGGTAACATCTCCACCCCTCTCGATCATGAGTGTGGCAGTTCCTTGCTTGCCGACGTTTAGGTTTCTGGTAACCCAACTGGAGTTCGGGCCGGTGACCGTAACTGCTCCGTCAGATCCGCCTCCGTAACCGATGTGTCCGAAACCGCTCTCAATATATCCCCCGTCTGATATATCGAGCGAACCCTCGCCGTAATCACCGACGTAAAGCCACGACTCGGTGGCTAACGTCGAGCCTTGACCGGTAACTGTAACAGCGCCCTCGGATCCTCCATTGCGGCCAATGTAGGTATTGCTGCTTGAAACACCACCACCCTCCGATATATTCAGCGCAGCCGTTCCACTACAACCGACGGTTAGAACTTCGTTGGTCAACATCGATCCGATGCCGGTAACCAAAATTCTGCCGTCAGATCCATTCAAGTTACCGAGTCGGCCATCGCGATTTGAGACAACACCTCCGCCCGATATCTCGAGCGCGCCCGTACCCAGGAAACCGACGTATAGTTCGTCATTCCTCCATGTCGATCCGGAACCGACCACTTCGACCCTGCCGTCAGAGCCTGCCCAGAAACCGATTAAGCCTAAAATACTTTGCAAGCACCCCCCTGTCTGGATAATGCCGCCCTTATTTACGTATCCTATATAGAGGTATTGGGCATACGCCTCCGAACCGTCGATCTGGGCGGTTCCATTGTTGTCTATGTAGGCCAAGTCATCGACCGTCGGAACGCCGGCGGTCCAGTTGGCCGGGACGAACCAGTCGCCGGGTGCAGACGGGTTGTGCTGCCACCAGGTATCGCCGGCCTGGCAGGTCGCGGCGGCGAAGAGCAACATGACAGTAACGATAAACGGACGGATGAATTCATTACGGCGCATGACACGGCTCCTTTCCTAAAATTACCCGTACAGCCCCGCAGCGCGCACGCGCATGCGACAGGTAGAACTACCGAAACTCTCACAGAATCAATTCAGTACTCTGTCCCACGTATTTTGGTGGGTGCCATGCTTTCACGCGAAGCGGGTAAGCATGTCTGCTGCCGCTGCGTTACATGCCCACACCCGAAGACGGGTGAGGGCATGGCACCCGTCATTATTGATGGGACAGAGTACCAGGAAAGAATCCCCACACACACTCGTCACCCCAGCGGGGCGCTACAAGGCAGGGACGCGTCCGGCAGGATGCCTTCAGCCGTGCGCAATACGCCTTCAGCAAGGCACAAAGGACGCGGATGATAAGTAAAGAGGATATATTTCGGTATTCTTTGCGCTCTCTGTGTCTGCCTGCAGGTAGGCCCGTGTGTGGATATTTCTTGTCCTGATTAAGTATATGCATCGAACATGCCGGATTTCAAGCGGGAGGCGCAATTGATTGACACTTCTAAAGAGTGTTGTTAGGCTTTGCGGGTTACTTTGAGAGACAAGAGCATGAAAGAGGCTATTGCCAAGGCGAAGGTGCTTATCGAGGCGCTGGGGTACATTCAGCGGTTCGCCGGAAAGACCGTCGTAATCAAGATAGGCGGGGCGGTGATGGACGACGAGCAGACGTTCTCGGACCTGCTGACGGACGTGGTCTTTATGAACACCGTAGGAGTGCGCCCCGTGATCGTCCACGGCGGCGGCAACGCCATCAGCAAGGCGATGGATGAGCAGGGGCTGGAAGTCCAGTTCGTCCAGGGCCGGCGATATACGGACAAGCGAACGCTCACCGTCGTCGAACACGTCCTGTGCAACCAGGTCAATCGCCGGATCGTTACAACCATCCAGAAATTAGGCTCAGCGGCAATGGGCTTGCATACGCTGGGCAGTTGCGTGCTGTTCGGCGAGCGTCTGTTCCTGGAAGAAGACGGCAGGAAGATCGACCTCGGGCAGGTCGGGCGGATTACCGAAGTCAACGCCCGTCTGATTGAGCTGCTCTGCCAGGCCGACACTATCCCTGTTATCGCCCCGCTGGCGCGCGACCGTGCGGGCGGCAAACTGAACTGCAACGCCGACACAGCCGCCGGCGAGGTCGCCGCCGCACTCAAGGCCGATAAGTTCGTCGTCGTCTCCGATACCCACGGCATACGCGCCGATGAATCCGACCCCAACAGCGTTATCAGCGACGCGACCGAAGAGAGGATACGCGATATGATAGACGCCGGCGCAATCGTCGGCGGAATGCTGCCAAAGGTCGATGCCTGCCTGCGGGCGCTGTCGTCCGGCGTCGGCCACGCCCACATTATCGACGGGCGATTCGGCCACTCACTGATGCTGGAAATATATACGGCTGAAGGTGTAGGGACAGTCGTGCATAAATAGGGACCAGTACTCTGTCAACCTTAATTCTATTGGTGGCACAGGTTTGTAACCTGTGTTAGCCGCACAGGTTACAAACCTGTGCCACCATAAAATGATGATTGACAGAGGAAACGCCGGGACTTCGCTGCGCTCCGTCCCGGCCTACGAGAAAGCGAATGAAAGACTTCATCAACATTGCGGACTTTTCTGCTGAGCAATTAAAAGGGCTTCTGGCTCAGGCCGTTGCCGATAAGAAACTCTTTCGCGCCGGGAAACTGCCGGCTACCTGCCGGGGTAAGACGCTGGCGCTTATCTTCGAAAAACCTTCGCTGCGTACGCGGGTGAGTTTCGAGTCGGCCATTGTTCACCTTGGCGGAGCGGCCATAAACCTTACCCAGGCCGATATCGGGCTGGGCAAGCGCGAGCCTGTGGCCGACGTGGCGGCTGTGCTGGGCGGGATGTGCGACGCGATAGCGGCCCGGACCTTCAGCCACGAGACGGTCTGCGAATTGGCCGAGAAATGCCCCGCTCCGGTAATCAACGCTCTGACCGACTATTCCCACCCCTGCCAGGCGATGGCCGACGCCATGACGGCGATGGAAGTTTTCGGCGGCGACCTGGCCGGTCGGAAACTCGCCTTCATCGGCGACGGAAACAACGTCGCCCGTTCGCTCGCGATGCTGTGCGCGAAAATCGGAATGGAATTCGCCCTGGCCTGCCCGGAAGGATACGAACTGGAAAGCGAATTCGTCGCCGCCGTTCAGGCTGTCGGCCCGGGCGCATCCTTCACGCAGACCCGCGATCCTCGCGCCGCCGTCGCCGGCGCGTCCGTCGTCTATACCGACACCTGGGTGTCGATGGGACAGGAAGACGAGAAGGCGGAGCGAATCGCCACCTTCAAGACGTATCAGATCAACAGAGACCTCCTTGCCGCTGCGCCGAAAGACGCCGTCGTCATGCACTGCCTGCCGGCTTATCGCGGATATGAGATAACCGATGAAGTAATGGCCGACCACGCCGGGACCATCTTCGCCGAGGCGGAAAACCGCCTGCACTTCCAGCGTACACTTCTGCACGTCCTCATCGCCGAGGGCGGAATCGGTTGATTGCGGATTTCGGAACTATTAGCCGCGAACTACGCGAACTACGCGAACATTTTTAATGAATGACGCAGAAAGTTTATGCGCTGGTGAGAGATAAATTTGTTAGCGTAGATAAATCGCCGGGACTACGCTTCGCTCCGTCCCGGCCTACCGGTTCCGTCCCGGCCTATCGGTTCTTCTTCTGAAGCATCGCCGTCGCACCGAGACACAGCAGGAACATTGTTGCCGGTTCCGGGACCGGTTGAGTACTCTGGCCCCAGTAACCCAGGACGATGTCCAGGTCGTCCTGTCCGATGAATCCGTCGCCGGACGGGTCGGCCTGTGCTCCGGGCGTAACGTCCTGTCCCCACTCACCGAGCACGATGTCCAGATCATCCTGCCCGACGAAGCCGCTTTCATTCAGGTCGCCTCGAAGCGGTTTTATTATGCTGAACGAGTCGATAACCGTCCCGTCCGGCACTCCGGAATTTCCACCTTCGGTGATGGCGATAAAGGACAGTTCATTGTCGTCGATGTCGATCATGGAGTAGTGCCACAGCGATTCATAGACGGTGATGTGCTCGAAGTCCCGCGCCCAGACATCAAGCCCGCACCCGCCGCCGCCGGTGATGACGTAATAGACGCCGTTGAGCAGGCCGCGCTCGTAGTCGTGCGTGTGGCCGTTGAATACCATGTCCACGCCGTAGTTCTCAAATACCACCTGAAGCTCATCACCATTTCCAGGATCGCCATCATCGCGGAAACTGTGCATCCCGTCCCATGAAGCCCATCCCTCGCAATAAAGCGGATGGTGGAGCGAGACGAAGGTCCAGTCGCACGCGTGCCGCTCCGTCGAGGCGAGTTCACTGACAAGCCAGTCATGCTGATACTGACCGGGATTGAGAGATGAATATTGGTTCGAGTCCAGGTAAATGAAGCGAGTGTTTCCGTAAGTGGTGGCAAAGTACCTTTCGTTTCCGGGTTGGCAAATATAGTTGTGATAATTTTCCGTAGGGTAGTCGTGGTTTCCGATTGCCACGTAGGTCGGTACGTTGGCTGAAAGGTTCTTCATCGGGTCGAAATACTGTTCTTTCCATTGGCTCTTGACACTGCCGGAATTTACCAGGTCGCCGACGTTGATACTGATGGCGGTGTTTTGGGCGGCCATGGCGTCGCAAACCTGCCCATATCTCATAGAGCAGGATCCACCGCCCCTGCTGTCGCCGCAAACGGTGAACCTGAAGGGCGTATTTCGATACGGAGCCGTAGTGAAGGTGTAATTATTGCTGGTGGCCGAACCGGAAATTACCCGGTAATTGTAATTCGCCTGTGTATCCAGGCCGGTGATCTCCATCTCGTGGATGGTAACAAGGTCGCTCGACTCGACGAAATACTCATAACTCGGCCCGTATTCCACTCTCGACGTGGCGGCAACGTCGGTCTCCCACATAATCGTCATTTTCGACTGATCGACGTTCTGGAGATAGGGATCGATTATTATACTTTGTCCTTCGCTCACGGCCGGTACCATAGCCAGCAAGGCTACACTCATCAACGCGGTAATGCTTGTCTTCGTAATCATCGTCATTTCCTTCCTCCGGCCTGTTGTTCCCATAAAAACGTCTGCAACTACTATAGTGTAACAGGCAAAATGATGGGTGGCACGGTCAAGTCGGAGACTTGGCCGTGATTCATCCGACCACGGCCAAGCAAGGTCGAGGCCAAAAGGCCTTAACCTCGCTTGACCGTGCCACCCGTCAAATTACTTCTTACAGAGCGCTACGAAGTAAAGAACAGCAGCCCACGAATGGAGGTTTTTTCCGTGGGCTGCAAAGTTCTTCCCTTAATCTTTTTTAAAACCAACCTCTGACTATCTCCTTCGGCGGAGCAGGGCGCCGATTCCGCCCAACCCCAGCAGCGCTAGAGTCATCGGTTCGGGAATCGCATCTCCGGCCACGCCGAGTTCAATAACTTCGTCGTTGGTCAGATAACGGTTCCAAAGGGCGGCATTTGAAACAACCGTGTCTCCTTCTTCGCCGCCGCCAGTGTCGCTGAATAGATCGAAGGCCGTCTGCAGGGTCATTCCGTTCGGATAACTCGGTGACGAACAGGAAAAAAGGTTGCTTCCGTCAAGATCAAAATCGCCCGCCACGGTCTCATCGATACGAATAACCAGTCGGTACCAGTCGCCGTGGGTAATTACGTTGCCGGAATACGCGCCAAGGCGCGCCGACCCGCCGACTACGGAGGGGGAATTATACCGCAGAAAGACGTCGCCATCACCACCGGTGCCGGTGTCTAACAGACTGCTGTAACCCGGTACATTGATGGCCTTGAAGTCCAATAACAGGGTGTACGTGGTGGTCGGACCACCAGTGTTGTCCACGGTGTAGTAATCACCGTTTCCGACCTGGTATGCCCCGTCGCTTGCGTCGATCCCGGTTACCTTGGTATGGGAACCGGTCAGGGCAAGATCGGAACCAGCAGTCGCTTCAAGCCCCGTAGCGCCGTCGTATCCCCATTGGCCGACCAGGCCGACCGACAGGTCCGCCCGTGCGCTGCCGACCCAAACCATCATGGACGCTACTGCCAATAAAAACGCTACCTTTCTCATCTTGTCTCTCCTTTCTATCCTTGCTTTAGTCTTTGAAATGTCTTTTACGAAAACCAAACTTCACTTCACGCTCATCACCAGTAATATCTACTTTTTTCCCCTCCGAGTTCCTCTTCCTCATGATATACTATTATATGACAGGTTCCTGTTTAGCCGACGAATAAAATGTAATTATGGTCAATAAATGATAAATAATGTGTCAGGAATATTTGACATTCCGACAAAAGGAGTCATATCGTGGAGATTTTGGACCAATTGGACCAGTTGGGATTGGGCGGGAAAAAGGCCGCTGTATATCTTGCTCTGCTGAAGATGGGTTCCGGTACGGTTATTCAGATCGCCCGGGAAGCGGGGATCAAGCGGCCAACCGTTTACGTCATTCTCGAGGAGTTGTATCAGAGGAATATCGTATCCTACAGTTACGTGGGCAAGAAGCGTATCTATAAGGCCGAGGACCCCGCCAGCCTGAAACAAATGCCCCAGCAGCAATTGTTGCGGATCGACAGCCTTCTTCCCAGTCTCCAGGCGCTGTACAACCTTGCCCCGCGGAAGCCGCGAATCGAATACTACGAAGGGGTCGAGGGTATGAAACGCGTGGACAGCGACCTGCTGACGGTCCAATCCAGGGAATACTTCTACTTCGGGTCGGTCAAGGGCATGGTAGCCGCCTATGGGGCGGACGGGGCGAAACACCTCGAAAACTACGTCAAGCAGCGTGTGGCCAGGAAGATTTGGTCCAACTCCATACGCATTCGGGAAGAGGAAACTCCCCTGGCGTTCATGAAGGCCGGCGCCGAACGATACCGCCGGGTGCGGTACTTCCCCATCTCTCCCGCCGAGGATGTCGTCGCGCTGTTCATCTACGACAACAAGGTCGCTGTCCAGTCGGCCCTGAAGGAGAGTTACGGCCTGATTATCGAGAGCCGGGAACTGGCAGTCCTGTTGATGGCTGTCTGGCGACTGGTCTGGTCGATTGCAACGCCGGCGTAGTACTTTATTACAGGTCAAATGATGGCTTTAAGCATCCTTTCGTATTCGAGCTGGAGCGTTTCTCGCGATCGGCCTGAGTCGATGTGGTCCCAGGGAAGTAGTTCCTCGACAGGCCGTTCGCGGTGGGCGTAGAAATCCGGGTTGATGCCGGTTTCGTCGAATGCTGCCTGCCATTTCTCGTAATCGAAATACTCATTCCACGCATCGAAGCGAGCGCCATTTCGCCAGGCGGCCTCGATGACGGCGGACACCCGCCGGTCGCCGCGGGCGATTACCGTCTCGATGATGCTCCGCTCGATGCGGTGGAACTTGAACTGCACCGGCGTCCGGCGGGACAGGTCTCGCAAGCGGTTGCGGACGGACCAGAAATAGTCCGCATCGCGCATGGCCGAGAACTGCATCGGCGTATGCGGGCGCGGCACCAGCCAGGAGACGGCGGCGTTAATGTTGCCGCGACGCCCGTTCACCTCTTTTCGAGTATCCGACAACCGGCGGCACAGGTCGAAGATGGCGTCAATGTCGGCATCAGTTTCGCCGGGCAGACCGGCGAGGAAATAGACCTTCACGCTCCGGAATCCCGCGCTCCAGGCGGCGCGAACGCCGGCGAGCATTGCCTCATCGGTTATATCCTTGCCGATGGCGCGGCGGAGTCGCTCGCTACCGGCCTCGGCGGCGATGGTCAGACCGCTCTTGCGTACCTTGCTGGTCAGTTTCGGTATCACTGCCAACTGGCTGTCCACACGCAGCGACGGAAGGGAAATCGAGATGTTGCGCGAGACAAACTCGGCGTTCAGGCGGTCGATCAGTTCGCTGAAATGTGGGTAATCGCTGGTCGAGAGGCTCAGCAGCGATATTTCGCGATAGCCGGTGGCGGCGACGGCGCGGCCGGCGGTGTCGAGGATTTCCTCGACGCTCCGCCAGCGAACCGGTTTGCGCGTGCCGCCGGCCTGGCAGAATCGGCAGCCGTGGGGGCAGCCTCGCATTATCTCAATGGTAACGCGATCGTGGACGGCCTCGGACAGCGGGACAAGCGGGGCCGATATTGCCGGTGAGTCCGACAGGTTGGGCAGGCAGGCGCGGGAGATCCGTCGCGGCAGGTTGTCGCTTGTCGGTTCAAGACCGGCGAGTGTCCCGTCGATGTTGTAAGCAGGACGGTAGAAACGGGGTGCATAGACGCCCGGAACTGTCCGCCCGGCCTGGAGGATAATCTCGTCCCGTCCGACTCCGCTGCGCTTTGCCTCCCGCACAAGTTCAATCAGGGCCGACAGCGTCTGCTCGCCGTCGCCGACGCAGAACAGGTCGATAAACGGCACCATCGGCTCTGGCGCATCGACCATCGAATTGCCGGCGATAACCAGCGGGCGCCCGCGCCCCGCTCGGCGGCGTGGATCGGCACGCCGGCAAGGTCCAGCATCGTCAGCACATTGGTCGCGCAACCTTCGTGGGCGAGCGAAAAACCTACTATGTCGAAATCCGCCACCGCCCGGCGGGTTTCCCATCCGAAGAGCGGGATTTTCTCGGCCCGCATGACTTCTTCTGCGTCCGGCAGCGGGCAGTACGTCCGGTCGCAGGCGACGCAGTCGGTATCGTTTGCCAGCGCGTAAAGCACCTGGTTTCCCAGGTTTGATATTCCGACGGTGTAAGCGTCCGGATACGCCAGCACGAGCGTTACCTCGGCCGATTCAACATCCCCGCAGCGGGCGTTGGTCTCAAGACCGATATACTGGCTCGGCTGACGGACACGCGGAAGCAGACGACGGCTGATTTCTTCAGAAAGATTTCGCATGATTTTTTTTCTACCAATCGCGTGCTTGCCTTGCCATAGCCGCGCCGTCGCCATAGCGGCTTTGGCGCGTCGGCGACTTAGCGAAGGCAGGTGCCTGCCTACCGGCAGGCAGGCAGAACCTTCCGCACCCTGCGCACTTGCAGAGCGATTATGCGGTGTTATGATATGGTTTGAGGAGTTTGAGTGAAAGGTCGGTCGGAATTTATGCTGATGCGCATGAGACATGCTTCCGTCGCCGCCAGGCTGGTTATCATCGGGTCGGCATTTTTTTCATTGGGCATTTTTCTGCTTCTTGTCAAACTGGTGATATTACTGGCGTGGTTTGCCGCAGGAATAATCGCCCTGGTCGGTCTGGTGCTCATGCTGATTGGTTTTTTTCTGGGAAAGCGCAGACGAATTGTAGGCCGGGACGAAGCGCAGCGGAGTCCCGGCATCTGGACTTGAGCCGACGAGGCGATCCGCCGGGACTTCGTTTCGCTACGTCCCGGCCTACCAGATTCGTCCCGGCCTACAGTTTTGCCCTGGGCAAACGCGGACGAGGACATCGTGATGAAGTCGAAGACGGAATACATTACCTTTAATACGAAAAAGCATCGCGAGTATATCAACATCACCGACCGCGTCGCCGAGGTGGTTGGCGAATCGGGCATCGCTGAAGGTATGGTTCTCGTCTCGGCCATGCACATCACGGCGGGCGTTTTCGTTAACGACGCCGAGAGCGGGCTGCTGGCCGATATCGACGACTGGCTGGAGGGCCTGGCGCCGTTCAGGAAGGATTATCGTCATCACCGTACCGGCGAGACCAACGGCGACTCGCACCTGAAGAATCTCCTCGTGCATCACGAGGTAATCGTTCCGATAACCGCAGGCCGGCTGGACCTCGGCCCGTGGCAGCAGATATTCTATGCAGAGTTCGACGGCCGGCGACCGAAGCGGCTGGTTATCAAGGCGATAGGGGAATAAAAATGACTATAACGTTCCGATGCGAGCATTGCGGTAAGAAGGTAGAGGCCCCTGATTCAGTCGGCGGCAAACGCGGCAAGTGCCCTTACTGCAAGCAGTCGAATTACATCCCGTCGCCCGTCAAGGACGATGAACTGATCGGATTGGCGCCGGAGGACGAAGACGAAAGGCAAAGGACGCAGGTGGAGATGGAGGCTATCCGGGACCAGCACAAGAACCTGATTGCCGAACTCGGCAGCAGCGACGCCTCGTCCGCTCCGCTGGAGCGTCGCGAGGACCTTAAGCCCGAGGACCTCTATCACCTGGTGGTCAATTACTGCCTCGACCTGGCCGACAGCAAACTGGAACAGGCCGAGGTCCACCTGGGTGAAATGAGGAAATTCCGGCGAACGGCGGCGACGGCGGTGGACGATTTCCTGAACGGAAAGGCCATCGAACCGGCGCTGGACAGGATTCCGACCAAGGTTCTTCAAGGTTTCCTCAATCAGTTGCGCAGCGCGCTGAAATGACCGGTAAGAGCTCTGCCATATGCTTCAAGAAAAGAGCAAGTCAGGCACACATAGTATTTATCACTCCGGCTGTTTGGAGTGATAAATACTACCCCTGTGCGGACGTACGCTGCGACGTAGAAATGAAAAACAACTCGTGCAGATGAATTGTTTTTCATTTCGTGTGCCTGACTTGCTCTTTTCTTGAAGCATTCATTGCAATTGGGTGTATAGTTACAATGATCTGAAAAAGGCGTCGGGAGCCTTTTTCTGCGGGGTTGGAAGAATGTTATCAAAGGAAGGAGACGAATCATGAATGAGAAATGTGGAATTGCGGTTGGGATATTTCTGGTTTGTTGCATCCTGACGGGGGGCCTCAATTCGGTGAAGGGCGGAGTCGTTCACGCCTGGGGCGATAACCGGTTCGAGCAGTGCAACGTCCCGGCCGGGAATGATTTCGCCGCCGTTGCGGGTATTGGCGACCATCACAGCCTGGCAATGAGGGCCGACGGCTCGCTTGCTGCCTGGGGCGCCAACTTCCAGGGACAGTGCGACGTCCCGACAGGCAGCGACTTCACAGCCATCGGGGGAGGCGGATACCACGGCCTGGGCTTGAAGACCGACGGTTCGCTTGCGGCATGGGGCGACAACAACTCCGGACAATGCAACGTTCCGAGCGGGAACGACTTCGCAGACGTCGCAGGCGGATTCAACCACAGCCTGGCCTTTAAGACCGACGGGTCGGTAATGGCGTGGGGCAGCAATTCCAATGGGCAATGCGACGTACCGGCCGGGAACGATTATGCGGTCATCACGGACGGATGGTGGCATAATCTTACCATCAAGACCGACGGGTCGCTCGTCGCATGGGGCAGCAATTCCCACAACCAGTGCGACGTCCCGGCGGGGACTGATTTCGTCGCCGTCGCATGCGGTGGACGTCACAGCCTGGCCATTAAGGCCGACCACTCTCTGATGGCCTGGGGCAGCAACGATCACGGACAGTGCAACGTCCCCGGCGGGAATGACTTCATGTCCATAGCGTGCGGATACCTCTTCAGCCTGGCCGTCAGGACCGACGGGTCGCTTGTGGCCTGGGGCGCGAATTACTGGGGCGCCTGTAACGTTCCGAGCGGGAATAATTTCGTAACTGTCGCCGGCGCCTTTTACCACGGCCTGGCGATCGAGGGTTTTCCGGGCGACGCCGACCTCAACGGCTTTGTAGGTCAGGATGACCTGGACATCGTACTGGGCGATTGGGGAGAGAACATCCCTCCCGGCGACCCGCAAGCCGACCAGTCCCGCGACTGGTTCGTCGGACAGGACGACCTCGACATGGTGCTGGGCAATTGGGGCCAGAGCGCCCCGTCGTCGAACCCATCAGTTCCCGAACCTGCGACGATGTCGCTGATGGTGTTCGGAGGGCTTATCTTATTTCGCCGCGTACGGGCATAAGCGCCGCCGCAAATATGGTGCTTGTTCATTTTGAAGAGGAATTTGCGCGATCTGTCGTACCCGACCTGCTTATCTGCCGGCAGAAAGGCAGCAATTAATACGTTAAAAGTTAAGATTACTATTTGACATAAACGCAATATGTGATATAATTACTTTATTACGTTTCGGGAGCGATGTAAGTGATTATCTGCTCGGAGCAGGAGCGAGTATCGCTCACTCGTGTCTTTCTGCTCAGGCTTCCTTGGCCGAGTTCCCACATAGATGATGTAAGGCTGCTGCGTTGGGCAGGGAGTCTTCACGGCGTTACGTGAAAGACGGACTAAAAGAAGAGTGGATTTCGGAGTGAAAGGAGAATACCAATGAGCAAGTCTCAAACTATCGCAGGTGTACTGATCGCGCTGACCTTGTTTGCCGCGCCGTCGGCGTCCCTGGCTATTGTCGTCGTTACTGATCCGGTCGTAATCGAGGAGTTTAACAATCCGAATCAGATTGAGTACACGGTAATCAATCCGGAGATAAGCAACGTGTACGACATTGTCGGGTTCGTGATTGAACTTGACGCATTTACGCCGTTCTATTGCGACACCGCCAACCAGTGGAATTTCCAGGCCATTAATGACGCCACCGACTGGGACGCTTCAATGGAGCACGAGGGTTATCCACCAGCCACGTCCCCGCTGACCTGGAAACAGTTCTTCGGCGGCATCGACTATCCCTTCGATGTCGATCAACCCGCCGCCGCGTATTTCGTCGCGTACAGTGAAACCGGGTCCTACACGTTCGACGACCCGTCACTGGCGATATCGCCGGGCGAGTCGCTCGATCAGTTTATTGCAAACGCCCAGCCGATGTCCACTTTCGTCCTGGCCCACATCGGCGATGCGAACAACAGTTTCAATGCCGACGAATTGCCGACGTTCGAAGGCGAAGCCATCCCCGAACCGGCGACGCTGGGACTGCTGGTTATTGGCGGGCTTGCATTGATTCGCCGGAAGCGGGTTTAGCAGGTAGGGTGCGGAAGGTTCTGTTTCCTGCACCTGTCTGCCGACAGGCAGGCACCGAAACCCTCGTTCACTAATCGCGTGCCTGCCATGCTGTCCAGGCTACGGCAGGGGCCGCCCTGACGAGAGCTTTAGCGAAGGCAGGTGCGGGAAGCAGAACCTGCATACACTTCCATCTAACATCTGAAAAGCCACACAGCGCGCCGGTCGAAATTCCGAGTTCGTCATTCGACATTCATCTTTTTCCCTCGGCGTTACCACCCTCCTCCGCCACCGCCTCCACCTCCGCCTCCGCTGGAGCCTCCTCCGCCGGAGCCGCTGGACGAGCCGGGCGCAGTCGATGCCGACGACAGTGCGCTGCTGAACGATCCGCCGAAGGATGAGGCGAAGGTCGCGGCGCCCAGGGAGGACCAGGCCGTACCGTGATACCACGCCGGGCTGTAACCGCCTTCGCCGGCAGCGGCCGCCCGCTCCAGAACGTCCGAAAATTTCTCCGCCCAGGCGTTCTCGACATCCAGAGCCAGGGCGTACGGCAGAAATTGCTCAAACAGTTCCGGTGTTTGGGTCGGCGGATGAACCGCATCGAGCATGTCGCGCTCTGCTGTGCCGAGGTACATCTTAAAACCCTCGATTTGGTCCATTATCTTCCTGCCTTCGATCGTCGGGCGCTTCAGAAGATGGTAAAACCGCACGTTAATCAGGCCCAGCAGTATCAGCACCGGCAGCAGCCAGATAGTGGTCATCGAGACGAGTATGCACAGGACGATAATTTCACCGGCGAAGAACGGCACGGCAAAGAGTGTGATAAAAAGCGCCCCGCCGCCTTTTGCCACGCGACCGACCGCTTTGCCTTTGCCCGTCGATTTCCACGCGGTAAACACCTGCAAGGCGAGGAAGAACACCCCGACACTCC
The DNA here is from genome assembly GCA_030673005.1 of Planctomycetales bacterium. Taxonomy (GTDB): domain Bacteria; phylum Planctomycetota; class Phycisphaerae; order SM23-33; family SM23-33; genus DAOVFI01. Next base: position 2,271 of record DAOVFI010000010.1, on the reverse strand, counting down.
AGCCCGACAGCCAGACCGCCAGGAAGGCCACCTCCGGCCTGCCTTCGACGAAAACCGCCACCAGCCCCACAGCCAACAGGGACATCACCGAAATAATAGCGCCTACGATGAACCACTTGAGGTTGGCGAAGAAGAGTTTGCCTTTGTACTCGTTGCCGAGGATTTCCTTCAGGCCGGCGATTGCCTTGCCGAACTTTGAGTGGTTGGCGTTGTCCAGTTCGATGATGCTTTTGCTTCCGACGAACAGGCGGCGGGCGACCTTGTTCTCGCCGCGAGAAAGGTCCGACTTGTCGGCGCCGTCGATGCGGGTCAGCGAATAATCGCCGTCGTCTTCGTCGATCGTCAGATATTTTTTGACGGCCAGGTTGATTACCGAGGCGACGAAGCAGGTCTTGTCGAATCCCATTCGCAGTACGTATCGAACAGAGGCCGGGCACAGCCCGTCGGGCGGCTCGAAAAGCGGGATAATCACACCCTTGGGCGGATCGCGCCCTACCTTGGACCAGGCCACAAGATAATATACACCGACTACGACCAGCCCGATCAGGGCCGCCAGGACTATCCCGTTGTCCGCGAAAAAGTAATTGAGTTTCTGCGCGAACGTCGGCTCATCGACGAATCCCTTCGGGAATGTTGCGACGATTGTCAGTCCTTCAGTCTTGCCAAGCGGGCCGGTGGTGCTGAACGTCGCCCGTCCGGCGGCATCGACGGAGCAGCGATATTGCTGTCCCTTTTCGCCTTCCTTGCCGGTGTAACCTTCGCATTTGATTTTATCGGCGGGCACGCCTTCCGGCAGGGTAACGGTCGCCGAAGCCTTGTCGATGGGGAATTCCCACTCGTTGCCCGTTACGTTCCAGTACAGTTCGTCGCGGTCCTTGAAGAAGCCGATCTGCCGGTGCGTCCTGTAGGTCAGTTTATATGTATAGACGCCGGGCTTGATAAAGACGCCTTTCCTGCCCATCTTTACCCGCTTGAACTCGCCTTCGCTTTCGATGTGATACGGCTCGGTCTTCCCGTCGCGCTGGACGCTGACAACCTCGAACGGCACGACCACCTTGCTGTAGTCCCGTTTCCTGTACCGCACCGGGAAATCGCGGTAAATGCCATGATTAATCTTCTTGCGGGCCGAGCGGACCCGGATTGTCTCGACAACTTTAAGCCAGCCGTCCTTGCCAACGGTGATGTCGCTGTGGTAACTGAGGATACGCTCGGTCTTCGGCGCTGCCGCATCGACCTGGGCGGGGAGGATCAGAAACGTAAACAGAAGTGTCAATCGCTTTATCATTACAGAACCCCGTTTCTTATAGCGGTCCAACATATTAGAAGCAGTTTCATAACCGTTTCTGGTACTCCGTTCGGGCAATAATGACGGGTGCCATGTTCTCGCCCGAAGCGCAGAGGACTCCAAACGCGATTTTTTCGCGTTTGGAGACCTCTAGCGAAGGGCGTGAACATGCCCACCCCCAGGAGCGGGTGAGGGCATGGCACCCCACATTTTATCTCGGCCGGATTACCGATCCTTTCGGCCAGGTTACACATATCGTCAGTCCGTCGCCTTTGCTCAACTTTTTCGTAGTCGCAAAACAGATCCTTCCGCCTTCGTCGATCTTCGCCCGGTATGCCTTGCCTTTTGCGCCTTTCGGGCCGGTGTATGCGACGTACCGGACCTTGTCGGCGGCCACGCCGGTCGGCAACTTCACGCGCACCGTATCTTTCGTATCAGTCCAACTCCACTTTCGGGGCCTTGCGTTCGGTGGCGGTTTCTATCTGGAAGAACTCCGCCCGCCGGTAGCCGAAGGCCCGGGCCACTATGTTGCCGGGGAACCGCTGGACGCGGATGTTGTAATTCCGCACTGACCCGTTGTAATACCGCCGGGCCATCTGCAACTGGTCTTCTATGTCGGACAATTGCTTCTGGAGGTCGAGGAAGTTCTTCCCCGCCTTGAGGTCGGGATAGGCTTCGGCCAGGGCGAACAGGCCCTTAATCTGGTCGGTCAGTGCGTTTTCGGCGTTTTCTGTTTCCTTCAGGTCCGTTGCCTTCTCGCTGAGGTTGCGGAGTTGTGTAATCCGCTCGAGGACGGACTTTTCGTAGTCGCTGTATCCTTTGACGATCTCGACAAGGTTCGGGATAAGGTTCCGCCGCCGGCGTAGTTGCACGTCGATCCCGCTCCAGCCCTCCGCCATCAGGTTCTTCTCCCGCACCAGCCGGTTAAACGCAAATATCACCCACCCAACCAGCCCGGCGGCAATAACAATCGCCAGACCAACCGG
>DAOVFI010000298.1 GCA_030673005.1 Planctomycetales bacterium | reverse complement strand
GAGGATTCTGTCGGCGTCTTCGGCGCTGAGCATGTGTTTTTTGCGACCCTCGGCGACCATGTCACGGAGCCACTGCTCGCGTTCGTCTGCGTGGAAATACAACCGGACCGGACGGACGAAGATGTACCGGAGTTTCTCGGCTGCGAATTTTTTGTCGGTCAGGATGCGGTGCAGACCGGCAGGCAACCAGGAAAGGACAATAGCGTGCGTCAGGAATCGCACCGGCCGTCTCGTCAGAAACTTTGCCTTTTCAGACGAAACCCGCCCGCCGCGATGCCACTCGATAAGCGTTTCGGCCACGTGCGCCCGGAATGCCCGGCGGATGTAGCCGCCGTCGGTCAGAATCTTCGCGTAGTGTCGGCGCAGGTCGCCCCTGCCGATAAGTTTCCGCAGCGATTTCAGCAGTATCGGGACCGGCAGGATAAGCCCACCGGCCAAGACCGCCCATGACCAGGTCAGCGTTCCCGTCGCCCAGGTTGTCACCAGCAAGGTCGCTCCGGCGGCGAGCGAGAGCATAGGAAGCAGGCCCATTACGGCAAACAGGACCGTCAGGAATCGGCTGCCGCGAAGTCGCCGCGTGGCGGCCTCGTCCGTAAGGCCTCGTGCCTCCCAACCGGTTACCGCCCCGTCGAGGATGCCCGACCACAGGCGCCGGCTGTAGAGCAGGCGGACGTGGTTGTGTGTGATGTCCGGCAGGGAATTGCGATAAGTCCGCTCACAAGCCTCCAGTTCCGCCACGGACTCCCGCAGGTCGGCAAATTCTTCAGCGTTCGCGTCGATGAATCGCCGGAGTTTCTCGACGCTGCCGCGGTCGAACTGCACGAGGCTGCCGCGAGCGAGGCCCTTGAAGATAAGAATAAAGTCGGCGGGGCTCATCGGCAGAAACGGCAGCAGCGCCAGTCCCGCGCGGAAATCGACCGCCGTCAGCCCGGCGGCCGGATCGGCGTCGCCGTCTGCGTCGAGGCGTTTCAGCGCGTTTGGCTGGCTCTTGCAGGTCCACCACTCGTACTGCCGGGCCAGTTCAGGCGCACCCATCTCGTGCAGGAGTCCGACAATCTCGGCCATGAAAGATTTTTTCGCGATGTATTCCGGCGAGCCGTGTTCTTCTTCGGCGCCGCCTTCCCGCCGACGGCGGCGCGCGTCCAGCCGGTCATTCACCTCGAACAGCCAGGTCCGCCCGTCTATCCATTCGCTTATCTCGCCGCAACTGCCCAGCGCGGGGTCAACGAACGTGCCCAGCACGTCCACGACGGCCTTTTCAGTGCCGAATCGGATTTTCGCGCCGCGGCGGATGAGTTTCTGCCAGATCGCCCCGCCGCGTGCGGCTGCGGGATTGACCTGGAGACTGAATTCGCCTTGAAAACCGACCTTGTATATCGCGTCGCGGAATTTTTGCGAGAAATTGGAAGGTGGAATGAGAATTTTCATCGCATAACAGCCGCCGACCTGAAGCCCGGCGATCGGCTCGCCCTCGACGGCGAGGACCTTGATGCGATAGACCTGTCCGGCGAATCCGCCGCCGACGAATTTTTCAATCGCTAAGCGTACCGTCGCCTTCGCCGCCGGCGCAACGCCGGTAACCTCGAAGGTCAGTTCCTCGCCGGCGTCGTATCTGCCGATCCGCATCGGGCGCAGGACTTCGGCGGAGCGGAAGACTTCCCGAAGGGTTCGACATGTATCAACGGAATATTCGACTGCCACGCAGGTCTCTCCTGAGGCCCGATTAAATCAATCTCATCGTTCTTTTATCGGAATAAACAGGATGATGCTATTGTCAACTCGAAAACAGTTAAGGCATAAACGTTGTTACCTGCTGACTTGTGCAACGCGCGCTGTGGTGCAACAATAGCGCCGGTATGTGCGGAACAGTCGAAACGGTTCTGAATTTCTCTGATGGCGTAATCGTCCTGACCGGTCCGGCGCGGTCTGGCAAGACGGCGGCGGCGCTGGAGTTGTACAGCCGATACACGGACCCGGCGGGCAGGCCGGGATGTCTGCTGATCGTCCCCAACGCGCCGGCCGTGACGCAGATGCGGTCGGCATTGCTGGAGCGGTCGAAGAATCACGTGCTTATCGCGCCGGCGATAACGACCTTCGCGGGACTGGCGGGGCGTATCCTGTCGGCGTCGGGCAAGTCGCCGACCGCCCTTAGTCCTGTCCGGCGACTGCTGCTGCTCGAGGCGATAATCGCCGACCTGCACGCAGCCGGGGCTTTGAAGGCGTTAGGCCCGCTGGTCGGTGCGCCGGGACTGACCGGCGTGATTGACGCAGCCATTGCCGAACTGAAGCGCACAGCCGTCGAGCCGGACGCGCTGGCCGCCGCCATCGACCGGCGTTCAAAGCGCGACGCCGACCTTGTAGCCGTCTATCGCCGCTACCAGGAACACCTGCTGAGCACCGGCCGGTTCGACGTCGAGGGGCAGATGTGGCTGGCGCGCGACGTGCTGGCCGATGGGCACAGGTTACAAACCTGTGCCACCCTGGGTTATGAAAACATCGCCGCCGTCGCGGTCGATGGCTTTACCGACTTCACGCCGACGCAGTTGGATATGCTGGCCTTGCTGAGCCGTCGCGCCGAGAAGGTTTTGATAACGCTGCCGCTGGCGGGTGACAGTTGCCGTGACCGGTTGTGGTTCTGGACTGCCCGGACGCTGGAGCGCATCCGAAAGGCTGTTCCCGACGCCCGTGTCGTCGCCGCCGCCGAAGCGCCGGGACTGTTTGGTTCCCTGTTTGACCTGCCCGGCGGGGATAAGCCCAGCCATCCCCAAGGGACAGGTTCGAATGGCTGGGCTTCAGGGCGTTCCTGCCAAGGCGCCACAGGATCGGGAAATTCGGGTTTCTCGATAACCGTTCTCGAAGCGCCTGACATCGAGTCCGAGGTTCGCGCCGTTGCGCGGTCGGTCAAGGCCAACCTTGTCCACGGCGACGATTCGGTGGCGGTCATCGCCCGTAACCTGGAGACCTACGCCGAACCGATCGAGCGGATCTTCGCCGCTCATGGGATCGGCGTGGCGTCCACGCCGGCGCCGCTGGATACCTGCGGGCCTGTCCGCTATGTCCTGAGGCTGATGAGCCTGCCGGGCGATTACGAATTCCACGACGTCCTGGCGGTAATCAAGAACAGTTACTTCCGTCCGTCGGCCCTGGGTGATTTTGACGCCGCGACCATAGCGACGGCAGAGATGGGCATTCGCACCGCCAACGTCCTCGGCGGGCGGGACAGTTACGCCAAGGCGTTCGCCCGCCTGGGGTGGCACGGTCAAGTCGAAGACTTGGCCGTGGCGGATGATACCACGGCCAAGCGTTGCTTGACCGTGCCACCCACCGATACCCTCGCCGGAGCTGCGGGAATGCTGGAGGCGCTGCTGGACCGGCTGGACCGGTTGAATTCGGCGACAGGCATCAGCGAGTATGTGGAGGCACTTCGCGGCCTGATTGACGGGTTGGAGGTTTCCGATGCGGCGCGGAACCAGGACGATGATTCACTCGTCGCCGCCGACCTGCGCGCGCTTGTCGCGATGGAGGAACTCCTGGACGAATTGGCTTTGGCCGAACTGCCTTGCAATCTGCCGATTTTGCCGCCGGCAGAAATGATTGCACGGGCGGCGTCGGTCGCTGTCTGCCCGCCGGCGCGCTGCGAGGCGATGGTGGCGGTACTGGACGTGCTGGACGCTCGCGCCGTGCGGTTCGAGCGTGTGTACCTGCTCGGCGTCAACGAGAAGGT
>DAOVFI010000540.1 GCA_030673005.1 Planctomycetales bacterium | reverse complement strand
TGAAACAATCGCCGGCCCAAACCCCGCCTCCGCGCCTCCGGCAGCAGATTGAAGTGAAACGTCGCGGGGTATTCTTTCGCCACCCGCGGCGGCAGTTTAAGTTCGCCTTTGATGAACGAACGCAAAAACGACAGCAAGGCCCTTCGGGACGTTCGCCGACGCATCAATCGCCTGCACACGACTCGCCAAGCCATCCCCGGCAGCAGGAAAGCTGTGAAACGCCCGAAGCGCCTCTCGTCGGCGGTACCTGTCAGGTAGCCGACGATCCTGTCGTCGTCGCGCCGCTGCACGACCCATGTATGCTCCGGTTCGCGGTCGGTGAAGTATCGCGTCCAGTACTCGGCCCAGAGCCAGTCATCGGGAATATGATAGTCAGCCGGTCGGCCCATCCATGCGGTGGCAATGCAGATTTGCCGTATCGCCGACCGGTCGCCGGGGCGGTATGAACGGATAATGCAGACAGGTGGCACGGTCAAGCAGAACGAAGTGGAGCTTGGCCGTGGTATTGCGGGCATACAACTATTCCTCCGAACTAACCACGGCCAAGTCTTCGACTTGACCGTGCCACCCGCCGCTTGGCGCGGACGTGCAGTTCGGGCGGATTCTGGCCGACGACGGTGTTGGGGGCGACCGATTCGGTGATGAAGGTGTTTCCGCCGATCGTGCTGCCTGCGCCGATGGCGATCTTTCCGAGAATCGTCGCGTTTGCGTAAATGGTAACGCCGTCGCCGATGGTCGGATGCCGTTGCAAACCTTTGATAACCCGCCCGCGCTCGTCCTTCGGGAACGATAAGGCCCCGAGCGTAACGCCCTGGTATATCTTGACGTTGTCGCCGATGCGGGTCGTCTCGCCGATGACAACGCCGGTGGCGTGGTCGATGAAGAAACTCTTTCCCACGGTCGCGCCGGGGTGGATATCGACGCCGGTGGTGCTGTGGGCGTACTCGGTCATTATCCTCGGCATCAGCGGGATTTTCAGGCGGTTCAGTTCGTGCGCCAGGCGATAGACTGTAATCGCGCTAAAACCCGGATAGCAGTAGATTACCTCGTCGATGCTCTTGGCGGCCGGATCGCCGTCGTAACCGGCCTGTGCGTCCAGCGCGAGCATCCGGCGAATGGCGGGTATCCGTCGGAGGAATTTGCCGGCAAGACCGGCCGCCTTTTTCCTGTCGGTGCGTTCGGCAGGAGAGCTACCGCGGTCGTCGTGACAGAGACAGTGGTAAATCTGCTCGGTAAGACCCCTGCCGAGTCTCACCAGCAGGCTGCCGGCGTGATAGCGGACGTTCTGCTTCGTCAGGGCCAGTTGTCCGAAGTAGCCCGGAAACAGCAGTTGTCGAAGTTCGCCGATAATCTCGACGATGGCATCCCGGCTGGGAAGCGCCGCCGAGCCTATCCGCTCCGTTCGCTTGTCGGTGCGGTAAGACGCCAGTATCGCGCCGGTAAGTTTGTCCAGTTCGTTATCCAAAAGAGAACTTCACATAGGGTGCCATGCCCTCACCCGTCTTCGGGGGTGGGCACCTGTCTGCCGACAGGCAGGTGTAATGCAACGGAAGACATGCTTACCCGCTTCGCGTGAAAGCATGGCACCCATCAATATACGTGGGACAGAGTACTACACTATTTCATCGACGTTCTGCTGAATTTTTACGATGGCATCGACCAATCCGTTCATGTCCTCGCTGCTGCCCATCAGGTTGCTTTCGTGGCCGATGGTGAGGCGTTCTTCATAGGCGAGTTTTTCGGATACGGGGCAGTGGACCTTTGTGTAGTCGATTTTCCGTCCCAACTTATCACCGACCCAACT
>DAOVFI010000282.1 GCA_030673005.1 Planctomycetales bacterium | reverse complement strand
TTCGAAATGCAGGTCCCCATCGCCGACCTCGAACCGGCGCGAAAAGCGAAATGATTGCGGATTGCGGAATTGAAAATATATCTGTGTAATCTGTGTAATCCGTGGACTGATTGCTTTTTTATGTTTCCTTTCCATTTGGATACACTCGGATGATCAGTAAAAAAATACTACCGCCGACCTATCTGCTGATATCCATTCTGATTATGCTCGCGCTGCATTTCCTGCTGCCGGTCAGGAAGGTGATTCCGTCGCCTTACCGTTACCTTGGCATCTTGCCTCTGATTACAGGTATTCTGCTGAACATATGGTCTGATCAGATATTCAAAAAGGTCAGGACGACCGTTAAACCGTTCGAGCAGTCCAGCCGCCTGGTTATCGAAGGCCCCTACCGCTTCAGCCGGCATCCGATGTACCTTGGAATGATACTCATACTCGCTGGGCTGGCCGTCCTGTTAGGAACCATCACACCCGCAGCGGTTATCCCGGAGTTTATCTGGATGAGCAAAAGGTTTATCGACATCGAAGAAAAGGCGATGGAAGAGACATTCGGGGATGAATACCTGGCGTACAGCAAACGTGTCCGGCGGTGGATATAAGCAGGTAGTTCGTTGTTGCGGCGGTTAGACCGTTACCGAAACGGTCTTGCCGCCTGTCAATTCTATAGTCCTGCTCGCGCCTTCGCGGGTGATGTGAACGGTCATATCGCTATCGCAGGACAATTCGATCTCGGCCGGCGTGTCCGGTGAAGTTCTGGATTTTGCGAGGAAATCGCCCCTGCCGCCCCGGCCTGGAGAGAGGCCGCGAACACCGTGCTCTTCGGTCAGGCGGATGTCCCAGTTGACCCGGCGGCCCGGGACGTCAATATCAATGCCGATGACGTTCTCGATGAGCATCGCGATCGGGCCAAGACCGGTCCAGCCGACGAAGTCGCCCCGAACGACCTTACCTTCGTAGGCAGTCAGTCCGGGCCTGTCCTGCTCGGGGGAGTAATTTTCCCACAACGTCTGCGGCTGGTAGTCGGCGAAAGTCCGCGCGAGGACTCCAAGATATTTCATCGCTATTTGGTGCGCCACGTCCGGCCGGCCGGCCGTCATCAATCCGCGCGTAATCATGTAATTCGTCGGCGCCCACACGCCGCCGCACCAATAGACGCCTTCGGCGCTGTAATTCGGATCATCGGCCGATAGAGTCGGTACCGGCGTTGGGCGGTTAAATTCGCGTTCGTTCAAGAGGTGTTCGACGAGCGCATCTGCGCGTTCGTGCGGAGAGATTCCTGCCAGCATCGGCCAGAAGGCCGCCGCCGTCTTGCAGGCGACGAAATTCCGCGGCAGTGTCCGGTCGTGATAGAACCGCGTCCTCTCGCACCATAACTCGGCATTGATCAGATCGCCCAATTCGGCAGCCCGTTTTTCCCAATGCGACGACTGCTCGCTGTCGCCGAGAACGTCGTGCATTCGCCCCAGCATACGGAACGACAGCGCCATCTGGCTGGACAGGTCGATCCAGTCGTAGAACTTTCCGGCCTCGGGGTCGCGGGGCGTGCGAGGCGAATCGTCCATGCCCGACGAGCCGCAGTCGGTGAAATAGTACAATTGGAATTTTTCGGCCGATTCGCCGCGGTCGGAGGCGTCCGTGTCCGCGCCGGCCAGACGCCTGTGCGGAGCGGTGCGGCGGTTGGCGTCGATCCAGTCCATCAGGCGTTCGATATGCCCGACGACGCGCTCGAAACGCGAACCGTCGCCGGTGCTGAGGTAGTATTCCCATTCGACCCAGGCGAACAGCGGCGGATTTATCCGGCCCGGCCAGGGATCGGTCCCCGTGTCCAATTCGTATGCCATCGAGATGTAGCCGTCGTCGCGCTGGAGGCCGTAGAAGTTGTCCAGACTTTGGACGCCGGGATACTGATCCGGCGCATACCGGCAGAACAGGCTCATAAAGCACGTATCCCAGACCCATTGCCGGTTGCCCTGCGGGTCCCAGGCGGCGTCCATATACGCCCCGCCGCCCTTGCCCGTCCTGATATGGGCCGCAGCCAGTCGCCAGGCCTTGTGATAAAGTTCAACCCATTCCGGATGCCCGCCAAGGACGGGTTGGGGAAGTCTGGAAAAATCAACCTGTGTCATTTTATTGCCTCGATCCAAACCCTACATGCTCAATTCACGTCGCCCATATAGACGGGCAGCGGATCGGCGTCCATACGTCTTATCAACGGGCGCAGCGCCTTCGGGTACAGCCGATATTGCTCCAGCGTCTCTACCGGCAGCCATTCCACGCCGACCTGGCCCGGGTCAGTCTCGCTGCCGTCGCCCAGACCTGCGTGGTCGATAATGCGGCAGTCGAACATGCACTCGACCTGGTGGGCGTCGCCGTCCTCATCGGCGAATTCGTGATTCCTGCCGATGTAATCGCGGACGAAACACAACCGTCCGATTTCAACGTCCACGCCAAGTTCTTCCCGGCATTCTCGGCGGAGGGCTTCGTGAAGCGTTTCGCCGATCTGCTGCCCTCCGCCGGGCAGCATATACCATGAGCCTTCGGCGTCCCGCATCTTCAAGGCCAGCAGGCGCCCATCTTCGATAATAATCGCCTTCGGTGCGCTTCGAATCGGTTTCATTTTTCGTAATTGTTCAGCCCCATCGGGGCGTTCGTTTTTAGCCCAGGGTGCAGCCCGACGAAAGTCGGGCAAACCCTGGGTTACGATGACGCAATAAGATTCAAGCCCCGACAGGGGCGGTCGTAGGCTGGGTGGCCGGATGAGCCTTAAGCCACTTGTGCGTCCTGGCGACTGCCGCGGTAAGTTGCTCCGTCTTTAGCCAATGCGCCTTCCCGTTTTTCCACAGAACAACACTCACACTATCACCATGTTCCGCCGGCAGCCAGACCCACACAAGATCGCCCGGCGCGTCTTCCGGCAAGCGGATATAGACAAACTCGCACGGCCCCCGGTAGGGAACGGGCGGGGACTCGCCGACGCCGTTTGCGACAGAACTGCCGGATCCCAACAACACCTTACCGGATACTAAACCCTCATCCACCAGGCGGCGGAGATCGTCCGGATAAACTCCATACCTTTGGTGGTAATCCGTCAGGCAGAAACTTATGGCGTGGAGACTGCTTATGTCAGGATTCGCCAAATCCGAACTGTTCCAGACTGTTCCAAGAGTGCATATACCGCCGGAAACTCCACACACGAACTTAATCAGCAAAAAGTAACTACTTGTCGTCATGCCCCATTCTTTTCTGATCCGTTCGGCCCACACGCCGCATCCAATAATGATTACCATACCCGGCAAGAACACACAGAAAAACTCCACACCTGCGAATATCCCAAGGTAGAAGAATAAGAAGACCGGCCAAACCAGAAGCCCGGCGATTGCGAGGGCTGCGCAGGCGGTGACTCGCGAAGCGAGAGCGGGCGTCTGTTCGTCCTTTTTGCGCCACTTAAACCCTATCAGCCACGGCACGAACGTAACTGAGAAAATACCGGCCCCGCCGGCCAGAAGAACCTGCCAGAGTACGATTATCCTGTCGCCAACAATGGATGTGTCCATCACAACCTTCTGAATAGGGATCAGACGTAGGGTGTGCAGGTTCTTTTCCCTGCACACCGCATTGGTAAATGGGTGTTTCGGTGTGCAGGAAACAGAACCTGCACACCCTACCTGCCGGGTAACCGTTTTTCAGAATCGTTCAAGCCCCGCAAGGGGCGATCGTGAAGTATCCGATACCCACAAACGCCCCGATGGGGCTAAACACGTACCTTGCTTCAGCGGTGCAGGTCAGGACGCAGCATCGCTTCCCGCCAGGCCGATAGTCTCGGCTGCTTCGCGCATTGCCATTATCACGTCGGTTATCAGGTCGGACCGTTCCATGCCCAGCATCTCGGCGCCCTTATCGATAACGGACCGGTCCACTCCGGCTGCGAATCTCTTGTCCTTCCACTTCTTCTTGACGGACTTGGCCGTCAGGTCCATCACGCT
>DAOVFI010000399.1 GCA_030673005.1 Planctomycetales bacterium | reverse complement strand
GTCCGATCTAAATTGTGGGGTGCCATGCCCTCACCCGTCTGTGGGGGTGGGCATGTTCACGCCCTTCGCTGCGCTTCGGGCGAGAACATGGCACCCGTCATTTTTGCTCGGACAAAGTACTGGAACGCCCGTTCGTGGGGCGTTCACGCTCCTTGAGGTAATTCTCGCTCTGTCGCTGGTGGCGTTACTGGCCGGACTTGCCATCGGGGTTTTCGCCGGTTCGCTGGAAGAGGCCGAAATCGAGGCGTCCGCCGATCGGATTGTTTCGCTGCTGCGATCGACCCGCGCCGAGGCCGCCCTTACCGGTCGGCGATTCCGCCTGACATTCGAGGCAGAGACCCTCCGGCCAGTAGTTACCATCGAGCGCGACGCCCTGGGCGAGCCGGAAGTCTTCACACCATACAAGGCATGGTGGATCGACCGGGCCGGTCCGGTCGCCGGCGTTAACGTCGTGCTGTGTGAACGAACCGGCGCCGCCGACCTGGACGAAGCCGCCGACAGCACGTCGGATTCCGAATCAGACAAGCCCGAAAGCCTGGGCGAAATAACATTCCGAACCGACGGATCGAGCGACTCGGCGAGGATCGTCCTTGCCAGCGACGACGAAGAACATCCCTGGGCCGTCGAAATAACGCTCAACGGCATAGACGGAACGATTACTGTGCGAGAAATTGATACCGAAGAAGAAGGAATCGAACAGTGACCGCTCCGACGATATCCCGCAATTGGCAATTGGCAATTGGCAATCGGCAATCGGGCGGCATTGTGTTGCTGGAGGTCCTTGCGGCGCTGACGCTGTTCGTCATTGCCGCGGCTGTGATCGGCTCGGCGATGCAGACCTCGATACACGCCACAGTCGATATGAAACGCAGCGGCCAGGCCGCCAACATCGCCCAGTCCGTAATGGCTGAACTGGAGGCCGGTTCCGCCGAACTGGTCGATACGCCCTCGACCGCTTTCGAGGAAGACGAAGAACAAACCACCGAAGGCTGGACCTACGAAATCGCTACCGAAGAGATCACCGACACGCCGGGCCTCAAGAAAGTTACCGTCATAGTTACCGACGCCGATACGACCCACCCGCACACCTGCCGGCTGACACAGTGGATATTCGATCGCTCCTGCCTGACCGATCAGGATGGAGAAACCGAACCATGCGACTGACCGGACATATACCGTCTTCGCCGCAATCCGCCGGGACTCCGCTGCGCTGCGTCCCGGCCTACCGATTGGAAAATCCGCAATCCGCAATCCACCGTTCGACTCCGCTCACGGCCCTGAGCCTGTCGAAGGGCAATCCGCATTGTAGAGGTTTCACGCTACTGGAGGTGCTGCTGGCGGTATCGCTTGTGGTGCTGCTGGTCGGCGCGGTCTATGCCTTTTACTCTCACACGCTCGATACTCGCGATCATCTTCGTCGGGAAGGACAGGTTATCTTCGCCCAGCGGCGCGTCCTGGACCTTTTGACGGAGCAATTGCAATCCACCCGGTCGGGTCTGGACGGGAGCGGTGATACGGTTTCGTTTATGCGGACTGTCGTACCGGGCCGGCCGGTCTTCCTGACGCCGAACATCACAAGGGCGCCCTCGATAGCGAGCGACAAGACCGGCCCGACGCCTTTCGATCCACAACACGACGTCCAACTCGTTACCTATCGGCTGAAGCGCATCACCGACGAAGACGGCGTCGAGCAGATCGCCGGACTGGAGCGCACCTGCATAAAGACGGTAACGGCCAAGGTCGCCGAGGAAGGCGAGAACGTCGAGGCCGTTTTTCTGACCGAGCACGTCAGGTTCATCCACCTCCAGTACTGGGACGGGTCGGACTGGAGCGATTCATGGACAGGGCGGTCCCTGCCCCAGGCGGTGCGCATCGGACTGGGAACCGAACCGCTCCCGGACGACGCCACCGCCGATGAATATCCTTATGAGACTCTCTGGCGGGTGGTCGCCATCCCGGCGGGGTTGTATCAGCCGGAAGAACGAAAGTCGCGCGGCGCCGGCGGCGGGGGCGCGACGGGACGGACCGGAATGTTCACCAAGAGAGGGGGAAGCCGGTGAACGCACGCGGGACAATCCTGGTGCTGGTTCTTGTGATAGTGGCGCTGCTGTCGGTCGCAGCCGTCAGCCAGATGCTGCTCATCCGGAGCGAGACCGGGGCGGCGACGGCCTCACAGCAGGGACAACAGGCGCGCGCCGCCGCGATGAGCGGCATCCACCGCGCCATGGCGATGATGTCCGCCCAACCGAACGATTACAAGGCCCGCGCGGATAATCCGGAAATCTTCCAGGCACAACTCGTTGACGGCGACGAGGAAACGGGCTGGTATTTCACCGTCTTCGCGTACAATACCTCCGACCGAACCGAAGAGGACCACCGCTACGGCGTCGAAGATGAGGCAGGGAAGATCAATCTCAATTGGGCTTCGTCGAAAACACTGAAGGCACTGGCGGGCATGACCGACGAACTGGTCGATTGCCTGGTCGATTACCGCGATTCCGACGACAAAACTCAGCCGGCCGGCGCCGAGCAGGACTACTACGACGCCCTGCCGAAGCCCTATCGAATCCGCAACGTTAATTTGACGACGCTGGCCGAACTGCTGCTGGTCAAAGGTTTTAATGGTTCTGTCGTCTTCGGCGAAGACGCCAACCTTAACGGCCTGCTGGAACGAAACGAGAACGACGCCGATGAGACCTTCCCGCCCGACGACGCCGA
>DAOVFI010000144.1 GCA_030673005.1 Planctomycetales bacterium | reverse complement strand
TGTCGTCCCAGCCGCCATACGACCGACTGAAGGTCCAGGTGCACCGTCGAGACGTGCACGGCGATTACGCCGTCAGCCTTGAGGTGTCGCAGGTAGATCTCGAAGGCCTCCTTAGTCAGCAGGTGCACGGGCACTGCGTCGCTGGTGAATGCGTCGAGGACGAGAACGTCGAATTCCTGATCCTGCTGCCTTTCCATTGACAGGCGCGCATCGCCCATTACCACGTCCACTTCGCCTTCACAATCGGACAGGTACGAAAATCGCGTCCGGGCGAGATGCGTAATTTCAGGATTAATCTCGTAGAAGCAGAACCGGTCGCCGCTCTTGCCGTAGGTCGCCAGCGTCCCGACGCCCAGGCCGACGATGCCGATTTGCCTGTCGTTCCGGCGCGGGAAGAAGCGCAGTGTCAACCCGCCGCCGCTTTGGGGGCCGTAGTAAGTCGTCGGTCGGCGGCGTTTTTTCGGATCGGCGAATTGCAGGCCGTGGAAGGTCGTGCCGTGCTGGAGGACGAACCGATGGCGTGAGGGGTCCAGCCGATCGTTCTCCCAAAGGGTTACTACGCCGAAGAAGTTTCGCCTTGTCAGGATAGCGATCTTGTTGGCGTCGCCTCGTTGGCCTTCGGCAAAAATCGCCGCAGCGCCGACGGCGAGTATCAGGCCCGTCCAGATCCATCGACGTCGAGAGAAAGCCGATGGGGGTCTTTTTTGATGCACGGGCGAGACGCCCGTGCGACCATGGCCGGGACGGCCATGCCACACGGCTCCCGTTGTCTCTTTCCCAACCGCCAGCAGCACGAACAGGCAGCACGCCAGCAATCCCAGGTGCAGTTCGAGGTAAGTGTTGAACAGCAGCGGCGCAACTACCGCGACAAAGAACCCGCCGCCGGCCCCGCCGGCAGCGATCATCAGGTAATAACCCGTCAGGTACTTCGGATGCGGGCGGAGGCGGAATAATTCGCCGTGACAGACCATGCAGCAGGCGAAAAGTACGCCGGAGTACATTAAAATCTGCTGAATCGCAGTCAGTTCCACCGACCAGGCGCGCACCAGCGCAACGGCTATGATGGACAGGATAAACACGCCCAGAAATACCGGGCGGACGTACCACCTCTCGTGGTGGAAGCAGATGATGAACGACAGCAGGTACAGGCACAGCGGGAGGATCCAGAGGAAGGGGATGACGGCGATGTCCAGGCATATCTTGTTGGTAACAGCCAGCAGTTCCACCGAGGCGCCCGCCGGCAAGGCGAGCCAGAGCAGGCGGACGCCGATGGTAGGGGGGCATTCCGGCAGATTCGCTTCGCTCATCTGCCGGCTTTCTGAGCGCGGACCGTTTCTGCGAGTTCTCCACAGCACAGCGGCGCAGGCGCAGGCGAGCAGTGCGAAGCCGCCCAGTCCCCACGACCAGACGGTCGCCTGGACCGGTCTGGAAAGGGCAGGCTCGATAATGAACGGATAACTCACCAGCGCCAGCAGCGAGCCGGCGTTTGAAAGGGCGTAGAGCCGGTAGGGCGACGTGCCCGGATTCGTCCGGCTGAACCATCCCTGCATCAGCGGCCCGGTGGCCGACAGGACGAAGTAAGGCAGTCCGATACATGCCGACAGCAGCAGCAGTATGTTCAGTGTCGGGTAATCAGGGCCTTCGGGTTTCCATGCCGCCGCCGGGACGATCGGCAGCATCGCCAGCGCCGCGATAATCACAATCACGTGGACGATAACCTGACCGCGGGGAGGCAAATAGCGAACGATCAGATGCGCGTAGGCATATCCGCCGAGCAGGAGCACCTGGAAGAACAACAGGCACGTTGTCCAGACCTCCGGGCTTCCGCCGAACCATGGCAGGATGTACTTGCCGATCAGCGGCTGGACCTGAAAGAGCAGAAACGCACCGATAAACACAGCCGGCGCGAAAATGAGTATTGCGATCCGGTTTTTCACGACAAGGAGTGTACAAAGATTTTCATCGTTTCGACAACCCCGTCCCGGTTTTCGTCTATTTCTTCGGTAGGATGGGTGGCCGTGGTGTGCGCTCGTCACGGCCAAACCTCGCTTCCTGCCTCTCGGCAGGAAGCAAGGTTTGACCGTGCCACCCGGTTTTCCCTGTTCTTACTTATGTCTCCGGACATTGCTCCGGGGCGGACGGGAGGTTCTGGAAATTCAACCTTGGTCGGAAGCCGAGTATTTTTTCCGTCCGGTCGGCGTCGAAGCGCCGCTGGGCTTCAGGCGTGGCTACGGTGTGGAAAATCTCGAATTTATCCAGACCGGTTGCTTGAATCGCCAGTCGGCACGCCAGGCCGAGGTCTTCGGTATCGATCAGGCCGGGGTGATATTTTTCAGGCGCTTTGCCGCCGCCGGCGTCGCACGGAACCCAGGGACGGAGGACCACAACCCGAAGGTCGGTATTGCGGGCGAAGTGTTCGCAGGTGAGTTCCTGAATGGCCTTGGTAAGCGAGTACCGGCCTCGAGTGGTGTAGGGGCTGTCGATGGTGATGTTTTCACCGGCGTACCAATGCCCGATGACCGGCGCGGTGCTGCCGATGTGAACGAACCGATCTATGCCGGCATCGACTGACGCCTGCAAAACCATGTATAAGCCCCTGACGTTTACGTCGAACATCGCCTCGGTGGCCCAGTCGCCTCCCTGGCCCTTGCGAATAACGGCCAGGTGCACAACCGCCTGCACGTCCTTCAGCGCCCGCTCCAATGTCCCGGAATCAAGGATCGAACCGGTAATCCATTCGTGGTCTGAAAAACTTTCCGACCGGACCAGGTCCAGCAACCGGAGTTGGTAAAATCCGGCAAGAGTGCGGATCACACCGGCCGCGACGTTCCCGGCTGCACCTGTAATAAGTATCCTCATGGCGTATTGTCATCAATGTCTAAAAATATTCGGCGCCCGAACATCCCTGTCCGGGCGCCCACTCGTGCCCAGTAGCAAAGTATCGCTACTTCGCAGAGTATCATCCGTGAGAAGTGCACCTCCGTGCCACCATGGCCGGGACGGCCATGCTACGGCAGACTACCGCTTCGGTTTTTTTCCTATCTGATCGGCCAGCATGTCAATCAGTTTCTTTGCCGGCATGTTCTTTGGTCCGGCGGGCGTCATCCACCGGCAGGTGCGGTTTTCATCGAGCATCTTTTCCACTCGCTGGACGGCCAGGACAACCGAAGAGTGGTTTTTACCCGTGAACCGCCCGATTTCGGGGTAACTCATCCTCGTGTGTCGTCGCGTCAGGAACATTGCTACGGCGCGAGCGAGGCTGACGGTCTGCGTTCGCCTGGAGGAGTGGATGTCGGCCGGCGTGATTCCGAAAAAGGCCGACACCGCGGTTTCTATCTCGCCAAGCGTTACGGCGCTGTCGGTCCGAACGAGGTGATCGGCCAGGACGCGCCGTGCAAGGTCGAGTGTTATCGGTTCGCCGGCAAGGTCGGCCAGGGCGGCGAGTTTCACCAGCGCGCCCTCGAGTTCGCGAACCGAGCCGTGAATGTGCAGCGCAATGTAATCAAGGACGTCCTGCGGCGCTGATGTTTTCATGCGGCCGGCGAGTCGCTGGAGAATCCTCACTCGAGTGTCCCGGTCGGGCGGGTCGATCCTGACGACCATACCGGACAGGAATCGGCTTATGAGTTGTTCGGTAAGCCGACCTAGCATTCGCGGGTGTGCGTCGGACGCCATTACTATCTGTTTGTCGGCGTCGCGGATGGTGTTGAAGGTGTGGAGGAACTCTTCCTGCGTGGCTTTCTTGGCGGCTAGGAAGTGCACGTCGTCGATGACGAGGATGTCCAGGCGACGGTAGGTTTTCCGAAACGTTTCCGTTGTCTTTTGTCTGATGCCGCGGACGAATTCGTTGGTGAATTGTTCGGCGGTGAGGTATTTCCACGCGGTTTTTTTCCCGTTGCGATTGTTCTTTGCAACGGCGCTGCAAATCGCCTGGAGCAGGTGAGTTTTCCCGACGCCGCAGGTGCCGTGAATGAACAACGGATTGAACGGCGCCTTGGGACTTTGTGCGACGGCAGTCGCCGCAGAATACGCCAGGCGATTCGTCGAACCGGTTACGAAATCCTCGAACTTGTATCGCATCCTGGAAGACGGAGCAGGCGCCTGCCGCGCCGTTCCGGAAGTGCCGCGATTGACGAGAGTCGCCTGGAGGTCCAGTTGGCGCCGGCGAAACTGCCCGCTCAGTGCCGGATCGACAGTAACCGTAACCCGCCCGCGCCGACCGGTAACGCTCCTGGTCGCTTCGGCAAGATCGTCGGCGAAGTGGCTCTCGATCCACCCGGCGATAAAAGGGTTGGCCGCACCTACTTTCACAACTTCCTTTTCGAGCGTAACACACGTTCCGCTCTTGAACCAGGCGTTGAATTTTTGTGTGCCGATCCGCTGATGGACGGCAGCAAGAACCGCCCGGATCGGGCCATTCTGCGCACACAAAATCCCTTCTACGGTCATTTCACAAATCCTTTATCATCCGAGAAACGCTTGCTTTACGAATCCGACATCAGGCCGCTTTGGACGGCTCGGCGTGGATTGCCGCAATGCACTTCCACAATCAGAAATGCCAGCCGACAAGTACGAATTTATCACTACCCGGGTATCTGTCAAAGTCTTAATTTCCTGTTTTTTTATCCACATACACCCAAGGTTCGTAATGACGGAAACTTGGAAAGGAAAGTTTTTTTTCTTCCACCATTTCTTCACAAATAATCCACAAAGACGGAAAATACAGGTTTCAGGCTTCGGGGAAAGGGCGTCAGATATGCTTTATTACGCGTTTTTATCATTATCTTCCAACTGGATTGACGCACTTTCAGGCTATTACTTTGTAACAGACTGTTTGACGGGTATCACTTGCCCGTGGAGTTTTCAGATGCACCTGCCACGGCCACCCATCTGAACCAGTTTTCGGAGACAGCTGCGTCTGCCATCCGCCTCTTTCCAAGTGCCGCCGCAAGGGTGTACTATATCCCACGTTCTATACTGGATAGTTCGCGCCGAATTTTAATTATGGCGGCTGGGAGGCAGTTATGAGACGGTTTCAAAGAACAGGAAAGTTTTTCGGGTGTTTTTCCCTGCTGGGAGAAATCAATTTAGTTGTGCTATCAGCGGTGATCCTTGCGGCGGCGCTTGGCGGTTGTACGCCGAGTCAATACGCCCGCCAGGCCGACAGCGCCGCATACGAGACGGTTGAATCGGGGCAGCGGTCCGCTCTCGGGCAGGCCAGGCCGTTCGGCGTGGACTACAGGCCGTTCGAGGTCTCCCGGAGCGATACCGCAGCCTCGGAAACTCGCGCCGTAAAACCGGCCGAATCGCAGCCTTCGACCCGTCCTGCGACAAGGCCAAGCAAGTCCGAACCTTCGGCGACGACCTTTATCAAAATCGGCGATAAAGTCATCCCCATCGGCGCAGGCCCGAAGCAGGTGTTGACGCCGGCGGAGTGTCTGCGGATCGCATTTCGCAACAGCCGGAGTTTCCAGACACGCAAGGAGGAACTGTTCACCTCGGCCCTGGCGCTGGCGAACAACCGTCGCGGGTGGACCTGGCCGATGCTGGGCGGGGAAGCGACCGGCAGCGCCGAGCGGAGCCGGGTTGAGAATTCGGGTTTGTGGGTCAACTCCGCCGCCGCACAGGTCAATCCGTCGCTGACTCAAAAATTCCGCGACGGCGCGGTGCTGACTCTGGCGACGACGGTGTCCCTGGCGTCCGACCTGCTGGGGTCTGACAGCACCACCGTCGGGTCGGTAATGGACGCCAACTTCACCCAGCCGCTGCTACGCGGGGCGTGGCGGCAGCTGGCCTACGAAGATCAGTACCGCCTGGAGCGGAATTTCGTCTTCGGCGTTTACGCCCACGAGAGGTTCGCCCAGACCTTCGCAGTCGATATCGTCAACGCCTATTACGACGTCCTCATGAAGCAGGACCGCCTGAAAAACGAGCGTCAGAGCATCGAGCGGCTCAAGCAGACAGTCGCGGTAACGAAGTTCCTGGTCGAAGGCGGACTGTCCCGCATCCAACTGGACCAGGCACAGCAGAACCTGCTCGACGCCCAGGTACGGTTCCAGCAGATTCAGCAAAACTACCGCGACGCGCTGGACAGTTACAAGCTGGAGCTGGGCCTGCCCATCGCCGCGATGGTGGAGCTGGACTACCCCGGCGCTCTGAAGTCGCTGAACAAGGCCGGGCCAAGACCCATCGGCTTGAAGGAATCCGAGGCGATCGCCTTAGCCCCGGCCACCCGTCCGGACGTCCTGACCGAGCGGGCGAAGGTGCGGGACGCCGACCGGAACGTCGAGATCGCCGCCGACGCATTTATGCCGCAATTGAACGTCGTTCTCGGGTATAATGCCACGGGTGGTCGGCACCAGCAAGATTTCTGGAAGATGCAGTTCCACCACCACAAGCGGTCCGCCAGGGTCGATTTCGCATGGGCGCTGGACCAGACGGACAACCG
>DAOVFI010000506.1 GCA_030673005.1 Planctomycetales bacterium | reverse complement strand
CGCCGACCGCCTGGCGCAACTTGCTAACCTTACTGACGTTATGGAGCGCCGGGGCGAGGAACTCGCCGCCGAAGTGGAATACGCCAAGGCCTTGTCAGGCGGGATGAACGGCGGCGCCCTTTTCGCAGTTCAGGGTTGGGTCCCTGCCGAGCAGGCCGGAGCACTCGCCGCCGGTCTTGCCGAACGCGGCATAACCGCCGCCGTCGATAACAGAGAACCGGCCGAGGGAGAAGCACCCCCTACCCTAATCCAATACCCCCGCTGGGCAAGACCGATTAAGGGTCTGTTCGATATCCTCGGCACGTTACCGGGATACGAGGAAATCGACTTGTCCCATTTCTTTATGATCGCCCTGCCCCTCTTCGCGGGAATGTTAATAGGCGACGCCGGATACGGATTGATCTTCCTGCTGCTGCCGATGATTTTCTATCGAAAACTCATTGCCAAGGCCGGTAAAGTGAAAATACATCTGCTGATGTCATTCGGCGTTGCGACGCTCATCTGGGGCGTGCTGACGGCCAATTACTTCGGCGTTTCACCGGAGACGATTGCCAACGCCGGCGGATACACAAAAATTATTGACGGTAAGACCGAGGCGGACTGTCTGGCAATGCTTGCAGCAGATGGCGGATGGGCATCCGTCGGAAAGGCTATTGTCGCCATCGGTCCGATCTGGAACGCCGACCCCGAATTGATTCAACAGATGCTCATTAAGATAAGTTTCATCATTGGAGCGCTGCACCTTACGCTGGCGCACCTTCGCCATGCATTAATGCTTGCGCCCAACATTCGCGCTCTGGCCCAGATCGGATGGGCGGTGTTCGAGTGGGGTATGCTGGGCGTTATCTGGCAGTTGTTCTTTATCGGTATCGACAAGCCCTGGAATCTGCTGACATTCGTGCTGCTGGGAGTCGGTTTTATCATGGCGCTGTTCTTTACTCATCCCAGCAGGAACCCGGCGAAGATGATCGGAACGGGTTTGGCCTCGTCGCTGCTGCCGATAATCGGCACTTTCTCGGATACGATGAGTTATATCCGCCTGATGGCCGTCGGTTTGGCCAGTTACTATATCGCCGTCGCCTTCAACACTCTGGCGTATCAACTGGCGCAGGTGGCAACCTGGTTTGCCGCCGTTCCGATACTGCTGTTCGGGCATAGCCTGAACATCGGCCTGGCCATGATTGCTATTTTTGCCCACGGCGTCCGGCTTAATATGCTGGAGTTCTCCAGCAACGCCGGTGTGCAGTGGGCTGGTTATCCGTATGAACCGTTCAGGAAGATTCAAGTTCAGGAGAATTAAGAATGGAATTTTTGGGACAGTTGGGACTGGGACTGGCGTTGGGTCTGGGCGCGATAGGAAGTGCGCTGGGCATTGGAGCAGCCGGAAGGGCCGCCGCGGGAGCGTGGGCGAAGGAAGCGAAGGCGGGGAAAAGCCTGAACTTCTCCTACATCATCCTCGTCGGCATGCCACTATCGCAGACCATCTACGCCTTCATTATTATGCTCGTGGGTCTGAAGGCCCGCGTTTATGACCCGGAGATGCTGGCAGCAAACGCCGGCGCGCTGTTCGGAATCGGACTGGCCTGCGGACTTGGCGAACTCTTCAGCGCCTGGATGCAGGGGCTTATAGGCGCAGCCGCCTGCCGCTGCATGTCCGAAGGCGAAGGCAAAGGACTGGCGTTCCTCATCATCGCTATGGGCATTGTCGAAACCGTCGGCCTGTTCAGCTTCGTATTCCTGCTTCTGGTAATGCCGTAAGCGTTACTTACCGTTGCGGGATTACATGTTAAAACGGTAGCCACGCCCTCGTGCAGAGCGCGCGGGTGCGTGCGCGTTACAACGTATGCCAATAAGCCCAGCCATTCGAACCTGCCTACCGGCAGGCGGGTGGCTGGGCTTGCTTTTCTTCGGCGTTGACCAATGGCTAACGATGGATTCTAATAGTATATCGACGGGGCGTAGCTCAGCTTGGCAGAGTGCCTGCTTTGGGAGCAGGA
>DAOVFI010000451.1 GCA_030673005.1 Planctomycetales bacterium | reverse complement strand
GCAATACAGAATAGCAATTCATAGCTTTCGATTAGGTTGGAAGGATTGCCGGGATGTAGCTAAGTGGATTGCCGGGACTTCGCTGCGCTCCGTCCCGGCCTACTACTTGACAAACCCTACGTGCGGCAATAGTATTCGTCCAGACGCCTTGGCGGTGCTCAAATGCAGAGCACAGGCTGATGTTTCGTCAGCCGGGTCATATCGGACCTTCTGAGAGCAGGATGTTCCAGTCGCACTGGAAGCAAGGCGCCGGCGGGCGCGGGGTTTTCAAAAGCCCGCGCCCGCCACAAGTCTTATTTCGACGGGTAGCGGCACGATGGGTTTATTTGATTTCCTCAAACGTCTGTTCGGGCAGGCCGGCTCCGGCACGGATAACCTGGAGCGTTCGCGGCAGAGGCTCATCGAGCGTGGCGGCGGTATGGGCGTCGATATCCTGGCACAGCGGCTGGGCGTCGGCGTTGAGCAATTGCGCGCCGTTACACCTGCGTATCGGCAATTCACCATTCCGAAACGCTCCGGCGGCAAGCGTGTAATCCTGGCGCCGGAGCCGAATCTCAAGCAACTTCAGCGAACGATCCTGCGGCGTCTCCTGGCCCGGCTGCGAAGTCACCCGGCTGCGACCGGGTTTGAACGGGGTTATTCCATCGTGAGGAACGCCGCCGTACACACAGGTTCGTACGTGGTGTTGAAAATGGACCTTAAGGAGTTCTTCACATCCACCTCGGACCGGCGAGTGCTTGAGTACTTCTACGCCCTGGGCTGGGGCGAAGAGGCGGCCGATCTGCTTGTCCGACTGTGCACACACAACGGCGGCCTGCCGCAAGGCGCACCGACCAGCCCGCGATTGAGCAACCTTGTGAACTACGGCCTGGACGTCCGGTTATTTGGTTTGGCCCGAAATATCGGCGCAGTGTACACTCGCTACGCCGACGACATCACCTTCTCCTTCAAGGATTTTAGTACGAACGCGAGCAGCCCTGCCGCCCGAAGAGCCTTGTCAATGCCCGCCGGCGCGAAGCACCGGGAACGTTCGAGTATTGTCGCCGCCATCCGCGTGACTAAGAAAATTGTTTCCGAATATGGATACCGCCTTCATCAGAAGCGGAAGCTCAGCATTCGTCGCCGGTACCAGAGCCAGAGAGTTACCGGCCTGGTGGTCAACGAACGCGTCGCCCTGCCGAGGGAGACCCGCCGCCGGCTCCGCGCAGCGGCCCATCACCTGAAGACTGGCCGAGAGGCATCTCTGACGCCGGAGCAACTCGCCGGCTGGGACGCCCTGGCGCACATGATCGAAACCCAGCGGCAGGACTCCACGCAGACCGACTTTTAATCTTGACAAAAACCGCTTTTCGGGGCATAATACGATTGTCAATTTGACCTCGCCTGGAGGGCGATCCTCGCTTCGACCAATCTGTCTTATTAACTGCATATTCCCGCACAGGTTTTCTTAAGGAGAATAATGAATGTTCAGAATGCGAGATTGTTGGACGGCGGCTGTGGTTGTAATTCTTTCCTGCATTGTTACTTCGTCTTTGTCGGCAGGAGTTCCCCTTGCAACCAGCACGTTTGGAAGCAACGACGAAGGTTGGACAGTCGTAACGACATTGGGATATTCGGGCCTGCCGACCTATTCGGCGACGGGGGGCAATCCCGGCGGTTTCATCTACGGCGTCGATCCGGACACGGGCGCGTGGGGCTTCAGCGCGCCGATAAAGTTTCTCAACGACAAGAGCGACGCCTACGGCCAGACGTTTTCGTTCGATATCGCAGCCTATAATACCCCGGAAGGCGAGACGGCCTGGGTGGGCCTGCAAGGGGGCGGTTATGAGATTGTCTGCCCTTTCGACGCTCCCGAATCTGTATATCCGGCCTGGCACAGCAGGTCGGTAACGCTGATCGAGACGGCAGGATGGATCGACCCTATTACGTTCGAAGCACCCGATTACGATAAAATGATAGCGATCCTTTCGGACCTGGACGCACTGGTCATAACGGCGGAATTCTGCGACGGATTGGAAAACGACATCAGCGGCCTGGATAACGTTGTCCTCATGCCCGAACCGATTAGCCTTGCGCTGCTGGGATGCGGTTCGATTGCGCTACTTGCCCGACGAAAAAGCCGGTAGGCCGGGCCGGAGCGCAGCGGAGTCCCGGCAATCCTCCCCGCCACGTCGAACACCCTGAATTGGTAACTGTTCAGGTCACCATGTTGAAATCTCCATGCAATGCTTTGTAACAGGCCCCCGCTTTAGCGGGGGTGATCAAGGCTCATCCGCCCAATCCTCTTTTTCTCTTTCCCGCCCCTTTGGGGTGGGAAAGAGAAAAAGGGG
>DAOVFI010000093.1 GCA_030673005.1 Planctomycetales bacterium | reverse complement strand
CGGGAATCAGGTGCGAATCGGCTTCGCCGTTATTGTCGTCCAGGTGGATATGCAACGGCAACCCTTTGCATCGCGGAATGACCTTGCGGAAATCCTCCCCGTTGATATGGCAGTGACCGGTATCGAGCAGGATGCCGAAATAGTCCGAGTCCAGTTCGTCCAGCATTTTCAGGCAGTCTTCTATCGTCAGGATCAGGTTAGTCTCGAACCGGTGGGCCGGCTCTATAAGCAGCAGAAGGTTTTTGTCCCTGTTATATTCTTCGATTTGCCTGAAACTTTTTTCGAGTTGCCTCCAGCCGGTGTCTCGATCGCGGTCGAAAAGGCTCATGCCGGGGCAGAGGCTCACCGCCGGGGAACCAACCTTCACGGCGTTGTCAATCGCGGTCTTGATGTATTCGACGCTGTCGGCGCGGACGGCCTCATTGTCCGAACAGAGCACCGACGGGTAGCGGAACTGGGCCGGGATGAAGTTGCAGACCTTCATACCGGTCTGACGCAACAGCGCGACGATTTCGTCCATCTGCCCGTCCAGGTCGCCGCGATACATGTGAGGCCGACCGCCCCATATCTCGATACCGTCGTAACCAATCTCGTGCAGGTCTTTTATCGCGTACTGAAGCGAGTAGTTGAAATAAACCGCCGAACTCTGTGCGAATTGCACTTGATTCTCCTTTACGTCTGACCCGTAGGCCGGGACGTAGGCTGGGACGGAGCGCCGGTTCGCCACGGTCATCACGGGCCTTATTCGCCAGTCGCGACCGCTTCGGCGACCAGTTCGCCGACTTCGTTAGTGGTGAATCCCATCTTTCCTGCCGACTGGCTCTTCATCTTTGGCGTAACGGACCTGATGGCCGCTTCTGCTCTCCGTCCGGCGTCGGAGAGTTTATCGTCGCCGGTGTTCTGTCCCGTCTCGCGCAGCAGCATCGCCATCGCGGCGATCGCGGCGATCGGGTTGATGACGTTTTTCCCGGTGTACTTGGGCGCAGAGCCGCCGATAGGCTCGAACATGCTGACGCCGGTCGGGTTGATGTTTCCCCCGGCTGCGACGCCCATGCCGCCCTGTATCATCGCGCCTAAGTCGGTGATGATGTCGCCGAAGATGTTGCACACGATGATCGTGTCGTAGAATTCGGGGTTCTTGACGAACCACATGCAGCAGGCATCGACGTGGTTATAGTCGGTTTCGATGTCGTCGTATTCCTTTGCAACCTCGCCGAACGCACGCCACCACAGGTCGTGTGCGAATGTCAGGACGTTGTTCTTCGCCACCAGCGTCAGGTGTTTCCTGTCGTTTCGCCGGCGGCAAAGTTCAAAGGCATATCGGATCGCCCGCTCGACGCCGCGCCGCGTATTGCACATTATCTGCGTGGCCACCTCGTTGGGCGTATCCTTGTATTGGCAACCACCCATGCCGGTGTATATGCCTTCGGTGTTCTCGCGGACTACGACGAAGTTGATGTCTTCGGGACCTTTGCCGGCCAGCGGGCACGGCACGCCGGGATAGAGCGTTACCGGGCGGAGGTTGACGTACTGGTCCAGCGCGAATCGCAGCCGGAGCAGCAGACCCTTCTCCAGGATGCCCGGCGCTACGTCCGGATGGCCGACGGCCCCAAGATAAATCGCGTCGAATGTCTTCAGTTCTGCGATTTCATCTTCGCTTATGATGGGGATGGAAGGTTTTAATGGGTCCCCGCCGGCGGCAAGGTACCTGTCGCCGCTGACATCGAAATCCTTCGTCTTGAACTCGAAGCCGACCTTATCGGCCGCCGCGCGAAGAACCTTCAGACCTTCGGCCACAACTTCCGGACCGGTCCCGTCGCCGCCTATGACTGCTATCTTCATCGTTTGCTCCCTTTTCATTGCATTGTCTTGATTTCATGTAACTATTCACCAAATTGCAATGAATGCAAAAGAAAAGAGCAAGTCAGGCACACAAAATGAAAAAACAATTCACCTGCCTGCCGGCAGGCAGGTCTTCTGGAATTGTTTTTTCATTTCTCCGCTCCTAACGGGTGAAGTATTTATCACTCCAAACAACCGGAGTGATAAATACTATGTGTGCCTGACTTGCTCTTTTCTTCTGCATACGTCTAAACTCTTACGATTTTAAACAGGGCAAGAGTGTACCCGTCCAGCCCCTCACAGGCAAGGTCGATTGACCCGGATGCGCAAAGGCGGCGCCCTTGAAATTTGCAGTAATTGAACGCAAGTTTTAATATGAACTGTTTTATTCGTGTTGTTCTCGACAATTGGGTATCATCACCTGCGCCGCAAACCGTTCACAAGGAAACTGACATGAGAATACGCCTGAGGCCATATCATCCAACTTATCTCGTCGGGTACTACGGCATGGGCGGACACCCGGAAAGTTACAACAGCGTGGGTTTTAATGAAATTATCGAGAAGATAAAGGCCGATCCCGATATCGAGGTGGAATTCGTCGAGGGATTCGACGACATTTGCCTGAAATGCTCGCGGATCGTCGCCGATGAGGCCGGTTCCGTCTGGGGCGAGCGGCATCGATGCCCCAACACGGCAAAGCCCGAAGTCATTCAGGCTCTCGGGGACGTGAACCGGCAGGTGCTGGAAAAACTGGGCATGGAGTACGGATCGGTGATAAAATTAAAGGATCTCGTCGGCCTGTTGCGAGAGCGGATCGGCGTCCTTTTCCACGATTTCGTAGGCGGGGCGGGTTTTCAGGATAAGTACGAGCACGGGCTGGCCGAAATCACAAAACTGTGGAAATAGTATCCCGTACTCATCTAATCCGCATCCTGTAGATGCTTCCAGCGCCACAAATCCTCGATGCCCCCGGCAATCCTGAATTAAATTCTTTGTTTGATTGGATGAAATCCGTGTATGGTGCTATAATATTAGATGTGGAAGTTTGTGGCAACCGGCGCCTGCGTATCTTTTTTCTGTTGAAAATCAGCGGACAGGCCGAAGAAACAGCATATCTGATCGTTTCTCAGGCCGGCTGGTTCGGACCGAAATGGAACTGCCGGAAAAGACAATTCAGACGACCCGATAGTGATGAACGTGTAATGCGATGCGCATTTCAATAAAATAAGGAGACTTTTATGAACAGAACATTTCACATGTGTAAAAATCGGCGGAAAGCCGCCTGTGAAACCGGCAGGTGTTCGACAGCCTTTACACTTGTCGAACTACTCGTGGTGGTGGCCATTATTGCATTATTGATATCGATCCTCCTGCCGTCGCTGACCAGGGCCAAGGAGCAGGCGCGGATGGTCGCGTGCTCGGCCAACCTCAAGGGGTTGGGCACGGGATACAACTTCTACACCAATCAAAACAACGATTGGTATCCCGGCAGCGCAGGCTGGGGCGGCGACCCGCCTACCTGGGATCATAGAATCCGCCCTGAAATCGAGAACTGCGAGTTGCTGTTTTGCCCGAGCGATCGCTTTGACCGTGAGCCGTGGTACACCGCCAGGGGCACCGATGAGAAAAACCGATACCCCCGCTCCTATGCGAGCAATATCTGCATAGCCTACAGGGGACCGTCGGTGTATGGAGATGGAAGAAGTCCTCCGTACAGTGGGGAGGTACCCTTTACGCGTAACGGCTCCGTTTACAGGACAACGGACGTAGAAATACCGGCCGCTACCATCACCCTGGCGGATCAATGGGAATCGTGGTACTATGGCAGTGAGCCTCAGCCGGGCATCCACAACGACTACAAAGGCTCTGGGTTATTCGACGGCATGTGGTCCAGTTCCGTTCAGCCGCCGGCGCCGAGTCGCGGGATAACCTTCTACCACAGCGACAGCAACAAGGCGAATTTTCTGTTCTGCGACGGCCACGCTATCCCGCTGCCGGAGGGGCACGAGCACCTGGTTGATACGAACGGCAACGGTAGAAACGACGCCGGCGAGTTCTACTACTACAAGCGGAAAAAATGGTAACCGGAAGGCGGAGGGATGTTCGCCTTGTTTGTGAGAATGCCATGAACTGTTTGCAGTTTTTTCGCGGCGACGGGTGGAAGTCTGCCGGGCAGGCAGGCAGGGGTTCCGGTGCGTTCACTCTGGTCGAACTGCCCTTCGACGGGCTTGGGACAGTACGCAAGTGTAAAGGCACAGCCTTTACGCTTGTCGAACTACTCGTAGTGGTGGCCATTATTGCATTATTGATATCGATCCTCCTGCCGTCGCTGACCAGGGCCAAGGAGCAGGCTCGTATTGTCGTGTGCCTGTCGAACCAAAGGGGGCTGGGGCTGGCCTTTGTCCAGTACGCCAGTGACGCCGACGATCGTTATCCCGCCGGCGCGGGCTGGGGCGGCGACCCGCCTACATGGGACGCCAGAATGCTGGATTTTTACGAGAACAAGGCACTGCTGCTCTGCCCGAGCGACAATCTGCCCCGCGAGGAGTGGTATAACAGACGCGGAGTCGGGCCGGACAGACGCTTCCCCCGCTCCTATGCAATTAATATCCAGATATCGTACAGGGGCGATTCGGTCTATGGCGCTACGTACCCCAACGGATCCGGAAACAATCCCTACAACGGTGATTCACGGTTCCCCTGGCCGGGATGGGGGGTACACAAGACGGCACAAATAAAAATCCCCGCTCAAACCATTCTCCTGGGAGAAGTGTGGGACTGGCCGTACTACGCAAATTATTCCGACATCGTACCCAATAGTTACAACCAGTACCCCGGTTGCTACGTCGTGTACGACTCATACTGGCAGGTAACCTTCTATCATCGCGACAGGAACTATGCTAATTTCCTTTTCTGCGACGGTCACGCCGGACCGCTGCGGGAAGACAACCCGAACATTACTGAGGAAAACGATTACCACTACTACAAACGCCGGAAAGACTGATTGAACCGACCGCACCTGCCGAACCGATGGGTCGCGTGCGGATAACCATTGCAACGGCCTGTTCTGAAAGTCCGAACGCCGATCGGGAGAATATAATGATCGGGCTACTTTCATTCCACGGCGAGAAGCCGAAAACCACTGCGACGACCGGCACGGGAAGCAACGCTTTTACGCTTGTCAAACTACCCTTCGACGGGCTCAGGATAGTTCGCAAGTGTAAAGGCACAGCCTTTACGCTTGTCGAACTACTCGTGGTGGTGGCCATTATTGCTTTGTTGATATCGATCCTCCTGCCGTCGCTGACCAGGGCCAAGGAGCAGGCGCGGACCGTGGTCTGCAAGACGAATCTCAGAGGCCTGGGTCTGGCCAATCGCCAGTACAACAATGAAAACAACGACTGGTTTGTAGCCAGTTGCGCCTATGGGGGCGACCCGCCCACCTGGGATTCCAGATTGCTGCCCTGGTACGAGGCTTTCGGCATGCTCTTTTGTCCCAGCGACAGACTGGAGCGCCAGTCGTGGTACCTGTCGCGCGGCGTCCCTGAAAACAAGCGTCATCCACGCTCCTATGCGATGCACTGGAAAGTGTCATACAGAGGCTCGGGGGAATACGGGGCGGGCCTCGATCCTCCATACGGCGGAAATCGTCTATTCCCCTTTCCGGGATACGTCTATAAGTTAACCGACCTTTCAATCCCCACAAGAACGATCCTGATAGGGGAAATGTGGGAGTCGTATTATTATTCGACAGGCCGGAAGATACCGGGCATCCACGACCAGTATCCGGGATCTCAGATCGGCGAGTGGGGCAGGGAGGTGCCGACCTACGACCACGGCGATAAGGACGCCACGAACTTCCTGTTCTGCGACGGCCGAGTTGACCTGCTGAAAAAGGATGATCCCAAACTCAACGACGAGACCGATTACTATTACTGGCAACTGAAACTAAACCGTCCTCAACGGTGGTAATTATCGAGGAAAAAGGTGGACCTGTCGGCCCAGCCTACAAAACTGTGGTAATTATCGAATTACCAAGCGTATAATTACAATTAGCCGGTAGTCGGCAGGCTGGGCCGAAGCGACTCGTGCTACGTAGCGAACTACTTCGCAGAGTAGCAAGCGCAGGCCCAGCCTACGGAGCATTCCGCGACCCCGCGCAGGGAAGGATAATATGGAGAGCGTTATATGAAAAACATTCGTTCCTCATGCAACAGGGAACTGAAGACCGGTGCGGCCTGTCGAGGCTGTTCGCCAAAGCCGGCGGGGAAAAGCAACGCCTTTACGCTTGTCGAACTGCCTGTAGTGAGCAAGTGTAAAAGCAACGCTTTTACGCTTGTCGAACTACTCGTGGTGGTGGCAATTATTGCGCTGCTGATGGCGATTCTCGTGCCGTCTCTGGGCAGGGCTCGCGAGCAGACGGGGGTTGCCCTTTGCGCCTCCAACCTCAGGAGCATAGGAGTGGCCTTCAACCATTACACCAATAAATACGACCAGTGGTACCCCGGCGGTTCGGGCTGGGGCGGCGACCCGCCAATCTGGGACGGCAGGTTGCAGCCTTTCTACGAGGCCTACGAGGTGCTGTACTGCCCCAGCGACGACCTGATCCGCGAAGGATTCTACGAACACGTTTACAGGCCGAATACGGACGAACGTTACCCGCATTACCCGCGATCCTACGCAATCAATATCAGCGTCTCGTACAGGGGACCGTCGGTGTTGGGAGATGAGCAAACCCCTCCGTATAGGGGCGAGGTGCCTTTTACCGACGCCGGATCGGTCAACAAGACAACCGACGTCCAGACCCCCTCCGAGACCATCCTCCTGGGCGAGTCGTGGGATTCGTTTTACTACGGCTCGGAACCCTGGCCCGGTATGTACGACAGTTACAGGGGATACGGACTGTACGAAGTGTGGGGAACCGACGGTCGATTGACGACTTTCTATCACTTTGATAACGATTCTGCGAACTTCCTGTTCTGTGACCACAGCGTCAAATTCCTCAAGAAGAACGACCCGAAACTGAAACAGTCGAACGGCTATTATTACTACCAGCGCAATAAGCCGTAACGACGATTGGGCGGTGGCGTCTGAAATAACAGGGAAGCACCTGCGTCGCTGAAGCGACGTACGCGTTTAGCCTGAATGATTCATAACAATTCGATTAACCACAGCCCCGTCAGGCAGATTCCATGTTCGTTATTCAGAATTCAATTTTTTCTGCTTCTCATTACCCAGCGTTGTCCTGCTAAAAAAAACCCCGCCCCTCTTGCAGGATATATGGGTTATAAGTTACGAATCGGTAAAGAGATGTTCGGAATATGACAGACTGAACGGTTACAGTTATCTTTATGGAGGCACAATGGAAATGAAGGTTCCCTTACCGTCAGGACGGTGTTTATTGATGTTTGTTTCGGTTCTTGCTGCGGCGGCGGTCATTTTCACCGGCGCTGCGGTCCGCGCAGCCGGCGATGAGGTTGTAACCGACTGGCCGAACTGGCGCGGGCCGAACCACAATGGCATCTCGACCGAAACCGGCTGGCAGACCAACTGGCAGGATAAGAAGCCAAAACAACTCTGGAAGAAACACGTCGGCGTAGGCTACTCGTCGGTCGCCGTAGTCGGTGATCGCGTGTACACGATGGGTAATAAGAACAACACCGATACTGTCTGGTGCCTGAACGCCGACACGGGCGAGGAGGTCTGGAAACATTCCTACCCCTGCCCGAAGCAGCCGAAGGGCGGATACCCCGGCCCGCGCGCGACGCCGACAGTCGATGGAAAGAACGTCTATACGTTCAGCCACAACGGACTGGCCTTCTGCCTCAATGCCGTCTCGGGAGATGTCGTCTGGAAAAAGGATGTGAGGGGCGAACTGAAAGCCCGCGTTCCACAGTGGGGGCTTTCCGGCTCGCCGCTGGTCGCCGGCAAACTGTTGATACTGAACATCGGCGCCGCCGGCACAGCGCTCGATAAGGCGACCGGCGAGATCGTCTGGAAGACCGGCGGCGGAATGGCCGGATACGCCACGCCCGCGCCCTTCGAGATGGGCGGCAGGAAATGCGTCGCCATATTCAGCGCGACGTTCCTTGCGGTACAGGATGCGAAAAGCGGAAAGGGATTGGGGCGATACCCCTGGAAAACAGGGCACAACATCAACGCCGCCACACCCATTATCTCCGGCGACAAGATGTTCATCTCCTCGGACTACGGCAAAGGCTGCGCGCTGCTGCGGATCGGCAGCGGTAAACTCACTGCTGTCTGGCAAAACAAAAAGATGAGAAACCACTTTACCAATTGCATGCTCTGGAAGGGACATCTCTACGGCTTCGACAGGTCGGGTTTCAAGTGCCTGGACTTCGCCACCGGCCAGGTCAAGTGGACGCAGAAAGGCTTCGGAAGGGAAAGTTCACTTATGATAGCCGACGGCAAGATGATTATAATGGAGCAGCGCGGGACGCTGGTCGTCGCCGAACCTTCGCCGTCAGGCTACAAGGAACTGGCCCGCACCAAGGCGCTTTCGGGCACGTGCTGGACCGTTCCGGTCCTTTCCGGCGGGAGGATATTCTGCCGAAACCACCAGGGCAAACTCGTCTGTCTGAAGGTCGGGCCTAAACCGAAACGCGCAAAGCCCGTGCCCGCCGCTGCGACGGGGGCAAAGAAGACGCCGACCGGATCGAAATCCGAACAGGCCGAGCGGGTTCGCAGCAAGTTGAGCCTGGCGAGGGCGTATTTGAAGGCGGGCCTGAGAAACAAGGCGAAGTCCCTGCTGGAAGAGATTATCCGGAATTATAAAGACTCCCAACACGCACCCGAGGCCCGGAAACTATTGGA
>DAOVFI010000330.1 GCA_030673005.1 Planctomycetales bacterium | reverse complement strand
CCGAAGGGCCATTCGGGGTGCTGTGCGAAGAGGGCCTCTGCCCATGATTTCACATCCGCACAAAAAGATACTTCGTATTTCCGAACTCCCTTTGCCATTCGTCAATGCACCTTATAACTTCAAGTGCCGCAAGCACTTTTTCAGCGTCTTTTTCCGCCCCTTCTTCTTACCAGTTTGAGTTGATAAGAAATCCCGACTAATCGCCCTGATGCCGGGCCAGGGTTGCTGCGATTTTTTCAGCGCTGTGGCCGTCGCCGTAGAGATTTTCCCGACGGTCGGGCGGGAGTGTCGCGCCGGTCTCTTCAAAGGCCGCTATGGCCGAGATGATCTTTTCAGTCCCTGGGCCTGTGAGGCGGTTGCAGCCGGCCTCAACCAGTTCGACCCACTCCGTCTCGTCGCGAAGCGTTACGCAAGGCGTGCCGAACCAGAAAGCCTCTTTCTGGACACCGCCAGAGTCGGTCAGGATGATACGCGCGTTGCGCTCCAGCATGATCATGTCCAGATACTGCACCGGTTCAATCACATTGACGCGGCGGCTCATCTTCCCGACGGCCTGTCCCAGTGTCTTGCGCGTTCGAGGGTGCAACGGAAGGACAATCGGTTTGTCGATCCGCTCGAAGGCGGCGAGGATACCGGCCAGGCGCTCCGGATCGTCCGTATTTTCGGCGCGGTGAACTGTGGCAAGGTAAAACGACTTCGGCTCCAGCCGGAGCCTGGACATAATGTCGCTGGACTGCTCGGCCAGGGCGGCGTTGAAAAGGACTGAGTCGTACATCACGTCGCCGACATTGCAGACGCCCTTGGTGACGCCTTCTTTTTCCAGGTTTGCCACGGCTGTTTCCGTCGGGCAGAACAGCAACGTCGAAAGGCAGTCGGCCACGACACGATTGATTTCCTCCGGCATGCGGCGATTGTAACTCCGCAGACCGGCTTCCACGTGCGCAACGGGGATATGCAGTTTCGCCGCAGCCAGCGCGGCGGCCAGAGTGGAATTCGTATCGCCATAAATCAGAACCCAGTCGGGTCTTTCATCCAGCAGGACTTTTTCGAGCCGCTCCAGCATTGCGCCGGTCTGCCGGCCGTGCGGACCCGACCCCACCTCCAGATTCACCGCCGGGGCGGGTATCTGCAACTGCTCGAAGAAGATATTCGACATGTTGTCGTCGTAGTGCTGTCCGGTGTGAATAATGCGCTCGTGCAGGCGATTCTGATTTCCTGCTTCGTCGTACGCCCCAATCGCACGACTGACGGCCGCCGCCTTGATGAACTGCGGCCTGGCGCCGACAACGGTAATTATCTCGATAGTTTCCATAACGCCTCCGGCTCTTACGGCAGCGATGGTCGCTGCGTGAAGAAGCGTCCCTGCCGGCGCGTCAGGCGCATTCGAGCGTTAATCGCCCATCCGGAGCCTTCCAGGATCGCGCTCAAGTCGCGCTTTCGCAGTTTAAGTATCGCAATTATGGTTGTCGGAAGGATAACGGTAAGAATCGCAATAACGATTCCCAGGATAATCTTCCAGTTGTCGATGCCGGTAAGCGTCTTTGAGATATAGGCGACCGCCGAGCCGAGCGCCGCAACTGCGACGCCGCCGCCCACCAGCAGACCTCCGGCCAGCAGGCCACGATTAGGCTGGGCGGTCGGAGCGGCCGGCGGGGGCTTGCCCGGCGCGACCGAGGCGTCGAGTTTCTTCTCGGCAGAGGCCGTTATTGCCTCGATCTTCCCGGTCAACAACCGTCCCAGCCGGCTGAACGGAGAAACAATCGCCTCGCCGATGCCGATCGGGTTCTCGATAATCTGCACGATCCGCGCGTCCGACTCGCGCCCGGCCACATCTTCAAAGACGCCCCGCTTGCCCACGCAGAGATTGCCCTTCCCGCCGGAAGCAACGGATGTTGCGATCTCGTATTTGCCCCGTCCGTCGCCCGGCATCACCTCGGCGTACAGTACGAACATATTGCCCGTCCCGGCGATCCTGCTGTGTTCGACCCGGTCGGCAACCAGCACGGAGAAATTAAACCGCCGCCCGTCCATAACCAGCGTGCCCATCTCGAACATCGCACGACTGTCCGGATCGTACAGGTGCGGGAAACTGACGAAATTGTTCGCCAGCGTAAGCATGTGCGCCTGGTAGAGAACGAGTTTTTCCGTCAGGCGAACATCATTCAATTCCGCGGCGGTTTCTGCGCTTCGGGCAATCAGCGCCTCGACGCTCCGGCGGAATCTTTCGTCCAGATACTTACCGAGCAGTTCGTCGCCGAGTTGTTCAACCGCCTCGTTTGGCGCTTCGGACGGGCCTTCGGGGCTTTGGTCGTCATCGTTCACGTAAAGACAGGCCTGGGCCTGTGCGAGGAAATTCTCCAGTTGTGTCCGGTCCACTCCCCGCCGGCCGGCAGGATGATCAACGCCGCCGAGCGTTGCGATTATATCGGCGATAAACCGCCTGACATCATCGTCTTCGGCCGCTTCAGGCAGCACGACGCCCGTTTCGCTGACCGCCGAGCCAAGGACGGCGGATTTGACCTGCCGGACCTGTCCGAGCGTAATTTCATCGGCGTCCGCGAGTGACAGTCTGTCCAGGATTTTCCGGGCCGATTCTCGGATTCGATTACCGTCGGCCTCATCCGGATTAATCGCTTCAAGCCGGAGCGACGTACTGCCTGCGGTTATACCGCTTGTGTCGCTGATGTTTTTTAATAACCATTCAACTGCCTGTATGACTTCAAAGCACATCAGCCGGCCGTTTTTATCGGTGTCCATCAGTTCCATGAACGTCGCGTCGCATTTAATCGTTTCGATCGGTGCGCCTGTGGCGACCCAATGCGCCTCGTCGAGTTTCGGGATGAGTGCGAGATCGTCGGCAGAGGCGATCTTCAGATGACGACATCGACCAAAACGTTGAAAGGTCATTTTTTCATATTCCGGCATCGGAAATGTCCTGAAAAAGGATTACAACAATCAGGGATACTACCGTCCGGGAAAAGATATGTCAATTTTAGATGAGTGTGGTGGCACGGTCAAGCAAGGTTGAGGCCGTTTGGCCTCGACCTTGCTTGGCCGTGATTGGCTGCAACACGACCAAGTCTTCGACTTGACCGTGCCACCCTGAAAATAGTGCGTACGGTGTGCAATCACCACGGGCGAGACCTACCTGCCGGTAGGCGAGACGCCCATGCTACAAAAAACCGCAGCCCACGGAAAGAGACTTCCCGTGGGCTGCGGGTACTATATTTCACCCGTCAACCGGCGCCGCTGAAGAATCCTCGGCCCGGTCAAATCGGGGTACTGGTGTAGCTAGCTTACCGCCTGCGACGACGGATCAGCGCCAGGCCGCCGAGGCCAAGAAGCGC